>NZ_JBHVBO010000008.1:0-59527 GCF_042668085.1 Isoptericola sp. NPDC057391
GCCCTCGGGGGTTCGAATCCCCCAGCCTCCGCCAGACCGCAGGGCCAGCACCGCACGGTGCGGGCCCTTCGTCGTCCCCGGCCTCGACCGCACGGAATTTCGATGGCGACCACCTGGACGGCATCCGACGATGAGGGCATGGACCGCACGTTCGACGAGCTCCTCGCCGAGGCCGACGCCGCACCGATGTCCGGCTGGGACTTCTCCTGGCTGGAGGGCCGCGCCACCGAGGGACGCCCCAGCTGGCGCTACTCCCGGCTGCTGCACGAGCGGCTCGGCACCGTCGACGCCGCGCTCGACCTGCAGACCGGCGGCGGCGAGGTGCTCGCCGCGGCGCCGTCGCTCCCCCGCCTGCTGGTCGCCACCGAGGGCTGGCCGCCCAACGTCGCGTCCGCGACGCGGCTGCTGCACCCGCTCGGCGTCGCCGTCGTCGCGCACGACGACGGCGGCCCGGACTCCGCGCCCCTGCCGTTCGCCGACGGCGCGTTCGACCTCGTCACGAGCCGGCACCCCGTCGTCCCCCGCTGGGCGGAGATCGCGCGCGTGCTGCGGCCCGGCGGTACGTACCTGGCGCAGCACGTCGGGCCCGCAAGCGTCTTCGAGCTCGTCGAGTTCTTCCTCGGCCCCCAGCCCGAGGAGGTCCGGCGGGGCCGCGACCCGGAGGACGAGGTGGCCGCCGCGCGCGCCGCCGGCCTCGAGCTCGTCGACCTGCGGGCGGAACGCCTGCGGATCGAGTTCCACGACGTCGGCGCCGTCGCCTGGTTCCTGCGCAAGGTGGTGTGGATGGTGCCGGGCTTCACCGTGGACGCCTACCGGACCGAGCTGCGCGACCTGCACGAGCGGATCGAGGCCGACGGGCCGTTCGTCGCGCACTCGGCGCGCCACCTCGTGGAGCTGCGCCGGCCCCGCTGACGCAGGGGCACCGGCGGCTCGACCCGGCGTCGTGACGGGATCGTGACGACATCGTGTCCGTATCGCGAGGCAACGAGACGGCCGGTCACAGGCCCGCCCCTACGATGGCAGCCATGATCTTCAAGGCCGTGGGGGACGGCCGTCCCTACCCCGACCACGGGCACGTCACCGCCAAGGACTGGGTGGACGTGCCACCGCGCCAGGTACGGCTCGACGAGCTCGTCACGACCAAGCGCACGCTGGACCTCGACCACCTGCTCGCGGAGGACTCGACGTTCTTCGGCGACCTGTTCGCCCACGTCGTGGAGTACCAGGGCGTGCTGTACCTCGAGGACGGGCTGCACCGCGCCGTGCGGGCCGCCCTCCAGCAGCGCCCCGTGCTGCACGCGCGGGTCCTCGTGCTGCGGTGAGTCCCGCCACGACCGGCGGCGCTCCCGCGAACGATCCCTCGAACTCGGGTAGTTTCTTCGCGTGACATCACCTGCCCCTGACCCGGTCCGCGAGACGCGCCGCAAGCGCGAGCACGAGCGGCAGGCCGTGGTCTTCGGGCTCCTCATCGCGTTCCTGCTGCTCGCGGGCCTGGCCGCCGCCGCGATGTACTCGGGCGCGTTCAGCTCGCCGTTCTCGCGGCCGATCTACACGCCCGTCGCCGAGGCCCCGCAGCCCGAGCCGTGCCTGCCGCAGGTGGAGGGCCAGCCCGACGGCGCCCTGCCCGTGCCGTACGCCGACGTCAAGGTGCGGGTCTACAACGCCGCCGACGGCAGCGAGCCCCTCGCGGGTGCGAACGAGGACGTGCTCAACGAGCGCGGCTTCAACGTCGTCGACACCGGCAACTGGGTGGAGAAGCTCGGACAGTCGGAGGTGCGGTTCGGCACCAAGGGCATCACCCGCGCCTACACCCTCGCCGCCCAGTACCCCGACGTCCGCCTCGTGCTCGACGACCGCAAGGGTGCCACGATCGACCTGCTCGTCGGCGACGAGTACAGCCCGCCGCTCAGCGAGGACGACGTGCTGCTGGACGCCGAGACCCCGATGAAGGACGTCGAGGGGTGCGTGCCCGCCAGTGAGATCACGCCGATCCCCCGGGTGACCCTGCCCAAGAACTAGGGCCGGGCCACCCGGGCGGACGTCAGTCCGTCGCCTCGGCCGCCGCGGGGGCCGACGCCGGCGAGGCGGGCTCCTGGTCGGTGCCGCGCCACCGGGCGATCGCCCGCATGCCGTGGTAGATCACCAGCGCGGACGCCGTGCCGATCGCGATGCCCTCGAACGTGAGGTCGCCGGCGGAGAACGTGAAGTTCGCGATGCCGATGATCAGCGGGACGGCGGCGGTGGTGAGGTTCACCGGGTTGCCGAAGTCCACCCTGGCCTGCACCCAGATGCGCGCGCCGAGGATGCCGATCATGCCGTAGAGCATCGTCGTCGCCCCGCCGAGCACCCCGTCCGGGATCGTGGCGATGAGCGCCCCGAACTTGGGGGACATCGACAGCAGGAAGGCGGTCGCGGCCGCCACCCAGTACGCGGCCGTCGAGTACACGCGGGTCGCGGCCATGACGCCGATGTTCTCGGCGTACGTCGTGGTGCCGGAGCCGCCGCCGACGCCCGCGATGGTGGTCGCGACGCCGTCGGCGAACAGCGCCCGGCCGGCGACGCCGTCGAGGTTCTTGCCGGTCATCGCGGCCACCGACTTCACGTGGCCCACGTTCTCCGCGATGAGCACCAGCACCACCGGCACGAAGAGGCCCAGGACCGCCGGGTCGAACGACGGTGTGACGAAGTGCGGGAACCCGAACCACTCCGCCTTCCCGACGGCGGTGAAGTCGACCTCACCCCGGATCAGCGCGGCGACGTAGCCGATCGCCACGCCGACCAGGATCGACAGGCGCCCGATGATGCCCTTGAACAGCACGGTCACGAGGATGATCGCCGCCAGCGTGATCGCGGCGGTGACCGGGGCCTTCTGGAAGTTGCCCCACGCGGCCGGGGCCAGGTTGAGGCCGATGAGGGCCACGATCGTGCCGGTGACGATCGGCGGCATGACCACGTCGATCCACCGGGCGCCGGCGAAGTGCACCAGCACGCCGACCGCGGCCAGCACGAGGCCGGTCACGAGGATGCCGCCCACCGCCACGGACTGCCCGTGCGACGCCGTCGCCGCGAGGATCGGGGCGATGAACGCGAAGCTGGACCCCAGGTAGCTGGGCAGCCGGTTGCGCGTGATCAGCAGGAACAGCGCGGTGCCGATGGCCGAGAAGAACAGCGTCGTCGCGGGTGAGAAGCCGGTGAGGAGCGGCACGATGAACGTGGAGCCGAACATGGCCACCACGTGCTGCATGCCGATGCCGATGGTGCGCGGCCAGCTCAGCCGCTCGTCGGGGGCGACGACGTCGCCGGGGGCGACGTGCCTGCCGTCACCGTGCTTGGTCCAGCCGAGGCTCATGGTGCTCCGTCCGTCGGGCCCGCGCGCGGGCCGCCGTGCTCACCGCTGTCGCTCGCCCGTGAACGTCCGGTGAAGATTGCCGCCGCACAGCGTACTGGCCCCGCACCGTCACCGGTCACGCACCCGGCACCCGAGGCGCCCCGCTCGTCAGGGCTGCACCAGCCAGGCTCCGAGCGGCTCCTCGGCGTCGTGCACGCCGTCGAGGGACGCCAGCGCCTCTCCGACGTAGCGCGCGACGGCGCGCGCCCCCGCGGTCGTGAAGTGGGTGTTGTCTGCGGCGAGCTTGTCGTCCACCGCGAGCCCGGCCGCGGCGGCCGCGCCGTGCGGGAACAGGGCCGCAGACCCGTCGCGGCCCAGCCACCCGTACAGCCAGCGGGTGAACGCCGTGAGGTCGAGCACCGGCACGTCGAGCTCGTGGCCGAGGCCGCGCACGGCCGCCGGGTAGGGGCCGTGCGACCAGCGCAGCGCGGCGTCGGGACCGTCGCCGTCGTAGAGGCGGCGCTCGACGCTCGTGGCCAGCACCGGACGGGCCCCGTTCGCCCGAGCCTCCGCGACGAACTGCGCGAGGCGGTCGGTGTACCCGCCCTCGGCCGCGAGCTCGTCCGGCTCCTTCTGGTCGTTGTGCCCGAACTGGATCACCACCGTGTCGCCGGGCCGCAGCTCGGCGAGCAGCTTCTCCCAGCGGCCCTCGGCCCGGAACGACGCCGTGGTGGCGCCGCCGATCGCGTGGTTGCGTACGACGTCGTCCGTGAACGCGGCGAGCTCGTCGCCCCAGCCCAGCAGGGGGACCTCCTCGTGGCCGGAGGTCCGGCCGGAGTCGGTGGGCGCGACGGTCGAGTCGCCGGCGAGGTGGATCGTCATCGGTCCTCCGTGGTGAATGGATTCATGCCGGGGTCGCGGCCGCCCCGGCGGCCCGGCCGCGCCGCGGCCGGGACCGGCCGGCGTCAGAGCTGTGTCGCGACCTCGCGCGCCACGAGGTCCAGGTGGTCGAGGTCGTGCAGGTCGAGCACCTGCAGGTAGACGCGCTGGATCCCCTGGTCGCGCAGGGAGCCGAGCAGGTCGACGGCCTCGGAAACCGTGCCGGCGACGCCGTGCTCGCGCAGCTCGGCCGGCTCGCGGCCGATCGCCGCGGCACGCCGCGTGAACTCGGCCTCGTCCTTGCCCACCGCGAGCACGAGCGCGACGGACTGCACGATCGAGTCCGGGGTGCGACCCGCCGCGGCCAGCGCCTCGTTGATCACGCCGATGCGCGGCGCGACCGTGTCCAGCTCCGGGAAGGCCTGGTTGTACTCGTCGCCGAACCGGGCGGCGAGCGACGGCGTCCGCTTCGGGCCGCCGCCGCCCACGATGACCGGGATCTTCGCCTGCGCAGGCTTGGGCAGCGCGGGCGAGTCGACGAGCGTGTAGTGCTCGCCGTCGAAGGAGTACGACCCGCCGACGGGCGTGCCCCACAGGCCGGTGAGGATCTCCAGCTGCTCCTCGAGGAGCCCGAACCGCTTCGCCGGGAACGGGATGCCGTACGCCTCGTGCTCGCGGGCGAACCAGCCGGCGCCGAGCCCGATCTCGACGCGACCGCCGGACATCTGGTCCACCTGCGCCACCTGGATGGCGAGCACGCCGGGGTGGCGGAACGTGGCGGACGTGACGAGGGTGCCGAGGCGCACGGTCGACGTGTCGCGCGCCAGGCCGGCGAGCGTCGTCCACGCGTCGGTGGGGCCCGGCAGGCCGTCGCCACCCATCGTCAGGTAGTGGTCGGAGCGGAAGAACGCGCTGAAGCCGAGGTCCTCGGTCGCCTTGGCGACGGCGAGCAGGTCGTCGTACGACGCACCCTGCTGGGGCTCGGTGAAGACACGCAGGTCGAGGGTCATGGTTCGCCTCTCGGTGGTGCGGGAAGTGTGCGGGTGGACCGCAGGTCAGTCGAAGGACGGCGAGCTGGTGCGCGACCGCTTGAGCTCGAAGAAGTCCGGGAACGACGCGAGCGCGACGGCGCCGTCGAAGATCCGTACCGCGTCCTGGCCGCGCGGGATGCGCGTGAGGACCGGCCCGAAGAACGCCACGCCGTCGACGTGGATCGTCGGCGTGCCGACGTCCTCCCCGACGGGCTTCATCCCGGCCTCGTGGGAGACGGCGAGGGCGGCGTCGTAGGCGTCCGACGACGCGGCGTCCGCCAGCGACGCGGGCAGCCCGGCCTCGGCCAGGGCCTCCGCGGCGACGGCGTCGAGATCGTCGCGACCGCCGGGGTGGATGCGCGTGCCGGCCGCGGTGTAGAAGGCGCTGAACGCCTCCGGGCCGTGCTCGGTCTGCACCGCGGCGGCCACGCGGCCGATGCCCCGCGACGCCTCGATCTTTGCCCGGTAGTCGGCCGGGATGTCGCGGTCCTTGTTCAGCAGGTACAGGCTCATCAGCCGGAACGAGAGCTCCACGTCCCGGTGCTCCGCGACCTCGAGCGCCCAGCGCGACGTGATCCAGGCGAAGGGACACAGCGGGTCGACGTAGACGTCCACGACGGGGACGGTCGCGGTCGGGGCGGTCGTGGTCTCAGGCGCGGTGGTGGTCCCGGAAGTCACGACCGCCACCCTACCCATGCCGCGGGCACGTGTTCCGCGGGACGGGCAGCGGTAGCCTCGGCCCGTGCGCAAGGTGCGGTGGGCGAGCGTGTGGACCGTCGTCGGGGCGTGCGTCGTCGCGCTCGCGATGCTGTGGGTCGTGCTGCGCGGCAAGGTCTGGGCGTGGATCCCGTTCTTCCTCGCCGCGGGGGTCGCGATCCGCGAGATCCGGTACCTGCAGCGCGCGCGCCGCCCTGCCGACGCCGGGTTCGACGAGCGCCGCCGCGGGGAGCCGGACGACGGCCGTGGGCGGCGTCGAGGCTGACGCGGATCACCCGCCCGGGCCGTCGACGCGCCGGACTCCCGCGGGTTAGCGTCGAGACGGGCGCCGCTCCCGACGACGCCTGGCGGCCCGCGCGTCCGGGCCACGGCACGGAGGTGCCGCGATGACCGACCCGACCGACACCGCCGACGCGTTCGCCGACCGGCTGTTCGCGGCCACGCTCGGCGCCATCGACGTCCTGGCCGTGCACGTGGGCGACCGTCTCGGCTGGTACCAGGCGCTCGCGTCGTCCGGCCCCCTGACGTCCACGGGGCTCGCGGAGGCCACCGGCACGGCCGAGCGGTATGCGCGCGAGTGGCTGGAGCAGCAGGCGGCCTCCGGCGTCCTCGTCGCGGAGGACGCCGGTGCGGCACCCGCGCTCGACGCCGACCCGCAGGAGGTCGCCCGGTCCCGCGTCTACGCGCTTCCCGCGGCGCACGCGGAGGTGCTCACCGACACGTCATCCCTGGCCTACCTGGCTCCGTTGGCCCGGTTCGTCGGCGCGATCGGGCCGCAGCTCCCCCGGCTGCTGGAGTCGTACCGGGACGGCGGCGGGGTGTCGTGGGACCAGCTCGGCGACGACGCCCGGCAGGCACAGTCCGACGTCAACCGGCCGTGGTTCGAGCAGCGCCTGGCGCCGACGCTCGCGGCGTTGCCCGCCGTGCACGAGGCGCTCTCCCGGCCGGGTGCCCGGGTGGTCGACGTCGGCTGCGGCTTCGGCTGGTCGACGCTCGCCCTCGCCGAGGCGTACCCGCTCGCCGAGGTGCACGGCGTCGACGTGGACCGTCCCTCCGTGGCCGCCGCACGGGCGGCCGCGGCGGACGCGGGTCTCGAGCGGCGGGCCTTCTTCCATCACGCGGACGCCGCCGAGCTCGCCGTCGCCCAGCCGTACGACGCGGCGTTCGCGTTCGAGTGCGTGCACGACATGCCTCGTCCGGTCGCCGTCCTCGAGGGGGTGCGCCGCGCGATGCGGCCGGACGGCGTGGTGGTGGTCATGGACGAGGCCGTCGCCGACGAGTTCCGCGCCCCGGCCGACGACGTCGACCGGATCATGTACGGCTACAGCCTGTTCGTGTGCCTGCCGGACGGCCTGTCCACGCGCCCGTCGGCCGGCACGGGCACCGTGATGCGCCCGGCCACCCTGCGGCGCTACGCGCGTGCGGCGGGTTACGCCGGCGTCGAGGTGCTGCCGGTCGACGACTTCGGCTTCTTCCGGTTCTACCGGCTGCTGCTGGGGCCCGGGAACGACCGGGCGCAGTGAGGAGGACCGGCGGTGCCGGAGTAACCTCCCAGGCATGACCGCCGTCCGGACGCACACCCACGCCCAGGCCGTCGACGCCGCGATCGACCTCTTCTCCCGGCAGGGCTACGAGCAGACCACCGTCGAGGAGATCGCCGACGCCGCCCGCGTCAGCCGTGCGACGTTCTTCCGCCGCTTCCGCTCCAAGGAGGACGTGGTCTTCGCCGACCACGAGCTGCTCCTGGAGGAGGTCGTGGTGATGCTCGCGGAGACCCGCCCCGAGGCGCGGGCGAGCGAGGAGTCCGGCCGCGCGCCCGAGCGGGCGTGGGACCCGACCGCCGACCCGTACCTCGAGGTCTGCCGTGCGGCACGGCTCGTCTTCGACCACCACGTGGGTCAGCGCGAGACGTCGATCGCCCGGCACCAGCTGCTGCAGCAGGTGCCCGCGCTGCGCGACCGCGAGCTGGTCACGACGCACCGCTACGAGCGGGCGTTCACCGCCTACCTGCGCGACACCCTGCCGCCGGACCGGTCCACCACGACGATGTCGATCGCGTTCGCGGCGTCCGTCGTCGCGGTGCACAACGCGATCCTGCGGCGCTGGCTGCGCAACCCCCACCTCGATCTGCGGCCGGACCTGGAGGAGGCGTTCGCCGACCTCCGTCGCGCCGCCGTCGCCCCGTTCCCGCACCCCGACGGCGAGCCGGCGGCGCCGTCGTCGTCCCCCGCCGACACCTCCGGCACGGCCGACGAGTCCCGGACCGTCGCGACCGGCGGCGACGGGAAGCGCGTCGTGGTCACGGTGCTGGAACCCGGTGCCGGGCCGGACGACGTCGCGCGTGCCGTGCGCGACGCGCTCGCCTGACTCACGGTCGGGAGCGCGGGGCACCGCGCGACCGGCGGGAATGCCGCTGTGGCATCCTGAGTTGTGCAGGACGCCGTCGGGACCTCCGGCGGCGCAAGACACGCACGTACGTGCTCCGGGGTCGGTGAAATTCCGAGCCGGCGGTGACAGCCCGCGACCCGGTCTCCCCTGGCATCCGCTGGGTGGGACCGGCTGACCTGGTGAGATTCCAGGGCCGACGGTCAAAGTCCGGATGGGAGGAAGCACGTGCGGCACGCGCCCGTCAGGGCGGGTGCCGCCGGGCGTCGTGTCGCCGACGACGGCCCTCGGGGCCGCGTTCGGCGAGCGCCGACCCCTCACCCCGGACGCCGCACCTCGGACCGGGAGAGTGAACGATGGACGCGATCGACGCGTTCTTCCACGCCACGTTGACCATCGGCGACCAGTCGATGCTCTGGCGCGAGATCGTCGGCAACGGCTTCGGCCTCGCCTCCGCGCTCGGCGGCATGCGACGCAAGGTGTGGGCGTGGCCCGTCGGCATCGTCGGCAACCTGGTGCTGTTCACCGTCTTCATGGGCTCGTGGTTCGGCGACACCGGTCGCGCGGACATGCTCGGCCAGGCCGGCCGGCAGGTGATGTTCCTGATCGTCTCCGTCTACGGCTGGGTGCAGTGGCGGCGGACGCAGCGCGCCGACCTCGAGGTCCGCGCCGACGGCAAGATCCCCGCCGACGGCGGCGCCGCCGTGCACCCGCACTGGGCGTCCTGGCCGGCTCGCCTGGGGATCGTCGTCGTGATGGTGGGCGGCACCCTGCTGCTGACGCCGCTGTTCCGCGCGCTGGGCTCGTACGAGCCCGTGTGGTCCGACGCGTGGATCTTCATGGGCTCGCTCGTCGCCACGTACGGCATGGCCAAGGGCTGGGTCGAGTTCTGGCTGGTCTGGGTGGCGGTCGACGTCGTGGGCGTGCCGCTGCTCTGGTCGGCGGGGTACTACGCCACCGCGCTGATGTACGTCTTCTACGGCGTGTTCACCCTGACCGGGTTCTTCGTGTGGTGGCGGATCCACCGTCGCGAGCAGGCCGAGACCGGGGCGACGACGCCCGCCGTCGCGCCCTGACCGCGCCGAGCAAGAAGTGCCGCCGTCAGTCGTCGATGTCGAGCTCGGTGCCCGGTCCCGCGGCGCGGGCGCCGAGGCGCGGGTCGGCGCCGACGGCGGCCACCAGGTCGGCGGGGCCGCCGAGCACCGCCTCGCGCGTGTACTCCGGGATGCCCAGGAACCACGACCGGTCCTCGGGCCAGACGATCGACGGCAGGGTGTCGTGCCGCCGCAGTGCGAGCGCCGAGCCGAGCGGCCCGGTCCACAGGAAGCGGGCACGCTCGGGGTAGGCGAGCGGGGCCGCCGCAGGGCGTTCCACCCGGAGGTCGGCGAGCTCCGCGCGCGCCTCCGCCAGGGCACGTCGCATCTCGCTGCGCACCGCCCGGGCCTCTCGACCGCGCTGCCACCACCGCGGGCGCTCCTCGACCGCGAGGTACACGCCCATCCCGGGTGCCGTGGCGGGGTCCTTGCCGTGATCGTAGAGAAAGCCCCAGCCCTCCCACAGGCCGACGTGGACCGCCTGCTCCCCGGTCCGCGGCCCGAACACCTCCAGCAGTGCGGCCAGGCGCTCGTAGGCGCCTTCCGGGACGACGTCGCGCTCCTCCGGCTCGTCGTCGTCGAGAGGGAACGGCACGACGGCGTACCCGGCGTAGACGGGCGGGACGATCGCGTCGACGGTCGGGCCGAACTCGCCCAGGAGCGGCAGGATCCACTCCCCCGCGCTCGGGTCGTCGTCCCAGCGGGCGCCCGCGCGGGCGAGGTCGGCGGTCACGGCGCCACCCTAGGACGGGTCGCTCGCCCGGTGACTCCCGGGACGACGACGGGGGCCCGCGCCGCGCGCGGGCCCCCGTGGTCTCTTGTGCGGCCGAGGCTCAGGCGAAGGCCGAGACCCCGGTGATGTCACGACCGACGATGAGCGCCTGCATCGACTCCGTTCCCTCGTAGGTGTGCAGCGCCTCGAGGTCGGCGAAGTGCCGCGCGACGCGGTTGCCGAGCAGGATGCCGTTGCCGCCGAGCATGTCGCGGGCGATCGACGCGACCTCGCGGGCCTGGCGCGTCGTCGTGTACTTGGCGAGCGACGCCTGCTCCCCGGTGAGCGTGCCGGCGTCGGCGAGGCGCGTGATCTGCGCGACGAGCAGCTGCATCTGCGTGACCAGGGACAGCATGCGGGTGAGCCGCTCCTGGACCATCTGGTTCTTGGCCAGCGGGCGGCCGAACTGGATGCGCTGGGTCGCGTACGCGGCGGCCGCCTCGTAGCAGGCGACGGCGTGCCCGACGGCGGACCACGCGACGGCGAGGCGGGTGGCGAAGAGGACGGCGGCGGTCGCCTTGAACGACGTCGCGCCGGGCAGCGCCGCGCTCGCGGGGATGAACACGTCGTCGAGCACGATGTGCGCCTGCCAGATGGCGCGCAGCGAGACCTTGCCCTCGATGGTCGTGGCGGTGTAGCCGGGGGCGTCCTGCGGGACGATGAAGCCGTGCACCTGGTTGTCGCCGTCGTCCCCGACGAGGCGGGCCCAGACCACGGTGATGTCGCCGCAGGAGCCGAAGCCGATCCACTTCTTCTCGCCGTCGAGGACGTAGCCCTCCACCCCGTCGCGGGTCTCCTTGCGGGCCGTGGTCTCGAGCGAGACGGAGTCCGAGCCGTGGGTGGGCTCGGTGAGCGCGAACGCGCCGAGGATCTCCCCGCGCGCCATCGGCTCGGCGTACTGCTCGATCTGCTCGGGCGAGCCGTGCATGACGATCGAGCGCAGCGCGAGCCCGCCCTGGACGCCGCAGATCGTGGCGACCGAGCCGTCTCCGCGCGACATCTCCATGCTGGCCAGCCCCTCGGCCATGAACGAGACCGACGGCCGGCCGGGGACGTCGACGCCGTCGCGCAGGAAGTCGCGCTCGGCGAGCTTCTTCACCAGGTCGAACGGCACCTCGGCGCGCTCCCAGTAGCCGTCGATGACGGGCAGGACGTCCTGCTGCACGAACTCGCGGACGGCGAGCTGGTGGGCGCGCTCCTCGGGCTTGACGTCGGCGAAGGCGCCCACGTAGTCGAGGTCCAGCGGCTGCGAGACGTCGTAGTCGGGGGCGGTCACGCCGGGCATGACGGGGACATCACGGGAGGAGCTGCGGGTCATCGACGACCTCTCTCTGCGCGGGGGTCCGGCGTTCCGGGCCCGGTGAGGAGTGGGGACCGGCGCCGTCCGAGGCTGGTGGTGGACGGCGCCGGTCTCTCCCCATCGTCACTCGCGACCGGGTCTCACGTCAAGCGATACTCGGTCTCAGCCTGGCCGAGGTAGTTCAGAACCCCGCGAGGTAGTTCGAGCCTCCGCGAGGTAGTTCCGGACGGGCCAGACTGTGCGCATGGCGACCACCAGCGCGGGCCTGCTGCTGTACCGCACCACGGACGACGGCGGCCTCGAGGTGCTGCTCGGCCACATGGGCGGCCCGTTCTGGGCCCGCAAGGACGCAGGTGCGTGGTCCGTCCTCAAGGGCGAGCTCGAGCCGGACGAGGACCCGCACGCCGCGGCGCTGCGCGAGGCGGCGGAGGAGCTCGGACTGCCCCTCCCCGCGCCGTCGTCCCCCGACGTCGACCTGGGCGAGGTCAAGCAGAGATCCGGCAAGCGCGTGCTCGCCTGGGCGCGCGAGTGGCCCCCGCCCGGGCCCGACCTCGCCCAGGTGCGCAGCAACACCGTGGAGATCGAGTGGCCGCCGCGGTCCGGTCGTCGCATCGAGGTACCTGAGATCGATCGCATCGCGTGGTTCGCGCCCGACGACGCACGACGCGTCGTCGTCAGCGCACAGGCCGCGCTCGTCGACCGCCTCGAGTCCGCTCTGCGTGGTTAGTCCGAACTACCTCGCGAAGTCTCGGACTACCTCGCGGAGGTTCGAACTACCTCGCGGGAATCTGAACTACCTCGGCGTCAGCCGGTGAAGGTCAGCCAGAGCAGCGCGACGTTGAGCACGACGATCACGGCGGCCACGGCCCACGCGGCGACCTGGGTGGCGAGGCCGTTGCGGAAGCCGCCGAGCAGGCCGGCGTCGCGCGTGATCCGCACCAGCGGGACCATCGCGAACGGGATGCCGAAGCTCAGCACCACCTGGCTCACGACCAGCAGCCACGTGGGCGACACCCCGGTCGCGAGCAGCACGATCGCGGGCACCAGGGTGACCAGCCGCCGGGTGACCAGCGAGACGCGTACGTGCAGCAGGCCGGACATGATCTCGGCGCCGGCGTACGCGCCCACCGACGTGGACGCCAGCCCGGACGCGAGCAGGCCCACCCCGAACAGCACGGCGACGGCGGGCCCGAGCGACGACTCGATCGCCGCGTGCGCGCCCTCGATCGAGTCGGTGCCGGTGCGGCCAGGCAGGTTGGCGGCCGCGAGCAGGAGCATCGCGATGTTCACGCTGCCCGCCAGCACCAGCGCGGCGACGACGTCCCAGCGCGTGGCGGTGAGCAGACGACGGATCACGGGCGGCGACGGTGGCCCCGGCACGGCGACGTCCTCGTCCGCCGCCCCGCCGTCCCCCACGCCGTCGCGCCCCTCGACGCCGGCGGCCAGGGCGTGCCGCCGCTGCACCCGGGCGTCGTGCCGCACGCGGTCGCGGGCGAGCGAGGAGTGCAGGTAGATCGCGTGCGGCATGACCGTGGCGCCGAGCATGGACGCGGCCAGCAGCACCGACTCCGGGCCGTCGAGCCGCGGCACGAGGCCGCCGAGCACGGCCCCCAGGTTCGGCGGCGCGAAGAACAGGCCCGCGCAGAACCCCACAGTGAGGACCGCGAGCATCGACGTCACGACCGTCTCGAAGACACGCTGGCCACGACGCTGCTGCACGGTGAGCACCAGCATGGACACGACCCCGGTGATGATGCCGCCCAGCACCAGCGGGACGCCGAACAGCAGGTGCAGGGCGATGGCGCCGCCGATCACCTCGGCGACGTCGGTGGCCATCGCGACCACCTCCGCCTGCGCCCAGTAGGCGATCCGGCCCCGCCGGGACAGCCGCTCGCCGAGCACCTCGGGCAGCGAGCGCCCGGTGACCACCCCGAGCTTGGCCGAGAGGTACTGCACCAGCACGGCCATCACGTTGGCGACGACCAGCACCCACACCAGCAGATACCCGAACCGCGCCCCCGCCGTGAGGTTGGCCGCGACGTTCCCCGGGTCGACGTACGCGATGGCCGCGACGAACGCCGGCCCGAGCAGGGTCACCAGGCGCGCGGGGCGCACTCCCTGGGCGGGTCGGTCGAGGGTCGGTCGGCTCATGCGGTCCTCCGGGTGCTGGCATCGGGCGGGCAAGGTTTCGGGTATCCGAAACCTTAGACGTCCAGACCCGCATCGCGCATCCCCGTGAGGGCTCCGGGGCGGCGGCGAGCCCTGTCTGTCACCATGTCGGGCGTGCCATCCACGCAGACCGCTGCCGCGCGGAACGCCCCCGGTCCCCTCGGCTCCGCGCTGAGGTCCCGGTGGCTGCTGGCGCTCGGCTTCGCCGCCGTGCACGCCTGGGTGGTCGGGCAGGCGATCACCTGGGGCTACACGATCTACGGCGACGTCACGCTGTACGAGTGGTGGGCCCGCCACGGGCTCGACACCGGGCAGTGGCCGGTCCTCGACTACGACTGGGTGTATCCCGCCGGCGCGCTCGTGCCCGTCACGCTGCCCGCGCTCGTGACCGACAGCCTGCTGGGATACGAGGTCGCCTGGACGGCGATGGTCGTGGCGCTGAACGCGGTCGCGACGGTGGTGCTGGTCCGCTCCGCACCGCGCGGCGTGCTCGGCGCCTGGTGGTGGCTCGCGTTCCTGCTCGCCCTCGGGCCGATCTTCCTCGGGCGGCTGGACGGCGTCGTCGCGCCGCTCATCCTGGTCTCGCTGGTGGTCGCGTCGCGCCGCCCCACCCTCGCGACGGCGGTGGCCACCGCGGGCGCATGGATCAAGATCGCCCCGGGCGCGGTGGTCGTGGCGCTGGCGGCGACGCGGGCCCGCTGGCGTGACCTGCTGCGCCAGGTCGTGCTGCCGGGCGCCGTGGTGAGCGTGGTCGTCGTGGGTCTCGCCCTCGCGGGTGGCGCGGGCCAGCGGGCGTTCAGCGTGTTCGGCCAGCAGGAGGCGCGCACCCTGCAGGCGGAGTCGGTGTTCGCCACCTGGTTCAGCGTGGCGCGGCTGTGGGACCCGTCGGTGCGGATCGAGTACAACGACGTGATCTTCACCTACGAGGTGCAGGGCGGCGCCGCCCGCCAGGTCGCGACCCTGCTCGACTGGCTGCTGCCGGTCGCGGTGCTGCTCATCGCGGCGCTCACGTGGTGGACGGCGCGCCGCCGCCCCGACCACGCGGGCGACGTCCTGCTGCTCAGCACCGCCGCCCTGCTGCTCTCGCTCATCGTGTTCAACAAGGTGGGCTCGCCGCAGTTCGTGGCGTGGGTCGGGCCGCCGCTGGCCGCCGCGATCGCCCTGGCCGGGCCCGGCACGCGCCGGCTGTGGGGCCCGCCGGCCGTCGGGGTGCTGCTGGCCGCGCTCGGCACGCAGATCGTCTACCCGGTCGCGTACGGTGAGTTCCTCGGCGGGCAGCCCGCGATGGTCGTCGTCGAGGCGCTGCGGAACCTGGCGCTCGTCGTGCTGCTCGCCGGCGCGGTGTGGCGGATCGCGCAACTCGGCCGCGACGGCGTGCGCGCGGACGCTCCCGCCTGACCGGCCCGCCCGGGCAGGCGTTCACCGGCGGGTCGGCACCCGTTCACCCCCGGCTCCCCCCGCGGCCACCCGTCCTCCCTACGGTCACCCCGACGGCGCGCCCTCCGCGCGCCCCGGCCCCGGAGGACTCCTTGCGCACACCGCTCCCCCGCACCCCACGACGCGCCGTCGTCGCCGGCTGCGCCACCGCCGTCGCCGTCGCGCTGGCGGTGCCCGTCGCGCTCACCGCGTCGGCCCACCGCGACACGCCTCCCGGCGCCGGCGTCGTCGCCGACCCGGTGGAGCTGTCGGCCGACGACGCCCGGGTCGGCCTCACGCCCCTCGGCTCGTACGCCACGGGCGTGTTCGACGAGTCGGCGGCGGAGATCGTCGCGTACCACGCCCGCTCGGAGCGCCTGTTCTCCGTGAACGCGCAGGCGGGCGAGGTCACCGTGCTCGACGTCGGGCGCCCGTCGTCGCCCCGCAAGCTCTTCGCACTCCGGACGACGGGCGTGCGCGCCGCGGACGGCTCGACCGTGCCCGACGGCGCGGTCGCGAACTCGGTCGCCGTCCGCCCGGACGGGCTGGGCGTCGTCGCGGTCGAGTCGCCGGACAAGGTCTCCGACGGCTGGCTCGTGGTGTTCGACGCCGCCGGCGACGGCGACGCGCTCGGCGCCTGGCGCGTGGGCGCGCTGCCCGACATGGTGACGATCACGCCCGACGGCCGCCGCGCCGTCGTCGCGAACGAGGGCGAGCCCGCCGACGACTTCTCCGTCGACCCCGAGGGCTCCGTCTCCGTCGTCGACCTGCCCCGCCGGTTCACCGGCAAGCACGCGGGCCGCGTCGCGCAGGACGCCGTGCGCACCGCGACGTTCCACGCCTTCGAGGGCGACCGGCTGCCCGACGGCTTCCGCGTCTTCGGGCCGGACGTGGCGGGCCCGGAGGGGTCGCTCGCCCACCGCGTCTCGCGCAACCTCGAGCCGGAGTACGTGACGGTCTCGAAGGACTCGCGCACCGCGTACGTGGCGCTGCAGGAGGCGAACGCCGTCGCCGAGGTCGACCTGCGCCGCGCGCGCACCGCCGACCTGTGGTCGCTCGGCAGCAAGGACCACTCGCTGCCCGGCCAGGGCCTCGACCCGTCCGACAAGGACGACGTCGCCGCGGTGCGCGAGGTGCCCGTCAAGGGGCTGTACATGCCCGACGGGATCGCGTCGTACACCTCGCGCGGCCGGACCTACCTCGTCACCGCGAACGAGGGCGACGCCCGCGAGTGGGGCGACTACGCCGAGCCCGCGCGCGTCAAGGACCTGGGCGACGACGGCCTCGCGCCCGTGTGCGCGGACTCCCCCGCCGCCGGCCTGCTCGACGACGCGGACCTCGGCCGCCTGAACGTCACGACGGCGTCGGGCCTGCGCGCCGACGGCTCGTGCTACGAGGAGCTGTTCGCGCTCGGCGGGCGGTCCTTCTCCGTGTGGACCACGGACGGCGAGCTCGTCTTCGACTCCGGCGACGAGTTCGAGCGCATGACGGCCGAGGCCCTGGGCGACGCGTTCAACACCAACCACACGGAGACGAAGGGCGACGGCCGCAGCGACGACAAGGGCCCCGAGCCGGAGAACCTCGCGATCGGCGAGGTGGCGGGCCGCACGTACGCGTTCGTGGGCCTGGAGCGGGCGAGCGGCCTCATGGTCTACGACATCACGCGCCCCGAGCGGGCCGCGTTCGTCACCTACGTCTCGAACCGCGACTACGCGGTGTCCGTCGAGGACGCGATCGACGACGGCGCCGCCCCGGCCGACGCGCTCGCCGGCGCCGGCGACCTGGGGCCGGAGGGCCTGACGTTCGTGCCGGCGTCCGACTCCCCCACGCGCCGGCCGCTGCTCGCCGTCGCGAACGAGGTGTCCGGCACGACGACGCTCTTCCAGGTGGACCGGCTCACCGGGCGCCGCTGAGGGGCGGCGCCCGACGGACCCGCGGGACGGGGCCGGGGCGCACGAGTACCGTGACGCCCATGGCCCTGTCCCGCTACCTCGACGAGTGCGCCGTCCGCGCCGCCGCCGTGCTCGGCCACGGCGTCGAGGCGAGCATCAGCCTGCGCGAGCACGGCATCTCGCTGCGGGCCGGCAGCAGCACGCCCGGGGCAGGGCGCTGCGACCAGGCCGAGGCGCGCGCCGACACCGGGCCCTGCATCGACGCGATGCGGCGGGGCACGGTGCTGACCACGGCCGTCCCGGACGCCGTGCCGGGCTGGGAGGCCTGGCGGACGGCCGCGGAGGCCGAGGGCTTCGTCCAGGCGCTCGCCGTCCCCGCCGAGGTGGGCCCCGGGGTCCGGGTGGCGATCAACGTGTACAGCCGCACAGCCGGAGACTGGCCGGCCGGCCTGGTGGACGCCGCCGTCGGCCACGCCGCGCTCGCGGCCGACGCCGTGCGCCTGCAGCTCCAGTTCGCCGACCTCGGGGACGCCGTCGCGGGCCTGTACCGCACCCTGTCCGACCGGGCGACGGTGGAGCAGGCGGTGGGCGCGATCATGGCGTCGAACGACTGCCCTGAGGACGAGGCGCGCGCCACGCTGCGGACGGCGGCCGCCCGGCGCGGGCTCAGCGAGCGCGAGGTCGCCGAGTCGATCGTGCGGACCCTCGTCCTGGGCGGCGAGGGCGACGTCATCGGCGGCCTCGACCGCTGAGGCGGCGCCGGATCCGCCGCGCCGTGTCGTGCATCGGGCATCAGTGCAAAACTGGCCCGCAGGCGACAGGACGGAGCGAGCGGTGAACACCTCCGAGCTGCTGGGCCTGCTCGCGCGGACCCTCGCGACCCTCGACGCGGACGCGTCGGTCGCGGCACGGATGTGCCGGGCGTGCACCACGATCCTCGGTGCGCGGGCCGGCAGCCTCACCCTGGCCACCCTGGCGGGCGAGCAGATCACCGTGACCAGCACGGACGCCGTCGCGGCGCGGGTCCAGGACATCCAGGAGGTGCTCGGCGAGGGCCCCGGGCAGCGCGCGCTCGAGGACGACACGATCGTGTCCGCACCCCTCGGCGTCGCGCCGGGCGACGACCCGTTCCCCGTGTTCTCGCAGCTCGCCGGCGAGGCCGTCGGCGACGGCACGTGGTTCGGCGTCCCCCTGCGCGTGGACGGCCAGCCGGTCGGGGTGCTGGGGCTCGTCGTCGGGCCGGGGAGAGGGCTGGCGCGTGACGCCGAGGAGGCGCAGTTCCTCGCGGACGCCGTCGGCACGGCCGTGCTCGGGGAGATCGACCAGGTCGGCTGGTCCGCGCGGGCGCGGGTGGACCAGGCCACGGGCATGGTGTCCGCGCAGCTGCGGGTGCAGCCGCGCGACGCCCTCGCCGTGCTGCGCGCGCACGCGTTCGGGCGGGGCAGCACGCTCGAGGACGTCGCGGAGGACGTGGTGGCGCGGCGGCTGACCTTCGCGGACGAGGCGGGTCCGGTCGAGACGCGCCGGAACGACGACTGACCCGCGCCCCCGGTCAGCCGCGGCGCAGCACGCGGTCGAGCGCCGCGCGACGGTCGACGTCGCGACGGTGCGCGACGTCGACGACGGCCCGCGCCAGGTCCCGCACGGCCACGTTGTGGTCGTTGGAGGCCGACCGCATCAGCTCGAAGGCCCCGTCGATCTCGACGTCGTAGACGACGGCGAGCACGCCCTTGGCCTGCTCGATGACGCCTCGGGTCGTGGCAGCCGCCCGGATGTCCGCCGAGGCCCGCTCCCCCGCCCGCTCGGCGACGGCGGACGTCACGTCGAGGAAGTAGCCCGTCGCCTCGTCGCGGCCCTGGTCGTCCTCGGCGCCGCCCACGACGGCGACCGTGAGCTCGCGGCGCCGGGCCGTCACGATGCGGTGCACGCTCGAGAACACCCCGGTCGCCGGCGCCGTCCCGAGGACGGCGCGGACGTCGTCGCGGTCCTCCGGGTGGGTGTGGGCGAGGACGAGGTCGGTGGTGGGCACCACCTCGTGCGGCTCGAAGCCGTGCATGCGGTAGACCGCCTCCGACCACGTCCAGCGGTCGGACGACAGGTCGAGGCGGAAGGAGCCCACCAGGCGTGGGGGACGGAGGCCCGAGGGCTCACCGGTCACGGTGGTGTCTACGGCCATGGTCGCCTCCGACACTGCTCAGAGCGAGCCGGCCACTGCTTGACCGGCGGCACGACTCTAGCAAGCGCACCGCCCCACGCTCACGGTGCGGGGGCGTCGCGCTCCTGCGCGTAGCGGCGGAACCAGTCGCGCGCGAAGCGGCCCGAGGCGAGGCCGTAGTCGAGGGTGGCGCGCTGGTAGGCGAAGACGTTGGCGAGCTCGTCGGGGACCTCCTGCCCGGCGAGCTGGTCCTCGAGCGCCTCCAGCCGCGCGACGTCCTGGTCGACCCGCGCCGTGAGCCGCGGCAGCACGGCGGCGCGCTCGTCCGGCTCGAGCAGGCCGAGGAAGAACAGGCGCGGCAGGACGGCGGCCTCGGCGTCGGGGCCGGTCACAGGGCCGGTCAGCCAGGCGCGGAAGTCCGCGCGGCCGGCGTCCGTGACGCGGTACGTCTTGCGGCCGCGCGCGCCGGGGGCGACGTCCGCGACCTCGATGAGGCCGCCGGTCAGCAGCGTCTCCAGCGCACGCCGGATGCTGCCGGAGCTGGCGCTGTAGAACAGCGAGACCGACGCCTCGAAGTGCTTGACCAGGTCGTACAGGCTGGCCGGCCGCAGCAGGAGCAGGCCGAGGATCACGTGCGCCATGGTCCGACCCTAGACCGTTGACCCTCATAGACCTGTCTAGTAGACATGTCTATGAGACTTGTTAGCGGAGGAGGGGTCATGGACACGTCACGCGAGGTCGACCGCCTGAGGTCGGCGCTGGACCGGATCGCCCGACGGCGCCCGTCGATGCCGGCGCCCCAGGTGCTGGTCGTCGCCCCGGGACTGGAGCTCGAGTCGGGCGGGTCGCAGCCGTTCCACGCCGCCAGCGTCGGGAAGGTCATGACCGCCACGCTCGTCGCGCTGCTCGTCGAGCAGGGCCGCCTCGGCTTCGACAGCCCGCTCGGAAAGCTGCTCCCCGCGTCCGACGTCGACGGCCTGCCCGCCGCCCCGGGCGTCGACGTGCGCACCGACGTCACGGTCGAGCACTTGCTCACGCACACCAGCGGGCTGCCGGACTACTTCGAGCCGCCCCGGGGATCCCGGACCGCGGTCTCGACGCGGACCGCCGCGACGGAGCCGGACCGGTACTGGTCCCCCGCCGCGCTGCTCGACGAGGTGCGCCGTCTGCCCGCTCGCGAGCGCCCGGGCGAGCGGTTCCGCTACGGCGACACCGCGTTCGTGCTGCTCGGCCGCGTCGTGGAAGAGGTCACGGGCGAGCCGTTCAACGCCGCCCTGCGCGCCCGCGTCCTCGAGCCCAGCGGCATGGAGCGCTCCTCCACCCCGTACAGCGACGCCCGCAGCCCTGCCGACCTCGAGGGCCTCGACGTCGCGCCCTTCTGGCTCGGGAGGCACGAGCTCAGCCGCGCGCTGAGCATGAGCCTCGACTGGGCCGGCGGCGGCATCGTCGCCCCGCCCGCCGACCTCGTGCGGTTCCAGCGGGCGCTGCACGGCGGACGCCTGGTCTCCCCCGAGACCCTGCGCTGGATGGCCGCACCGCGACACCGCCGTCGTCGGGGGATCCACTACGGCGCGGGCATGGTCACCGTGCGGTTCGGGGAGTTCACGCCGCCGTTCCTACGTGGGCTGCCCGAGCCCGTGGGCGGGCTCGGGCACTTCGCCACCCACCTGTTCTACTACCCGCGCCAGGACGCCCACGTGGTGCTGAACTTCCACGCGTACCGGCGCATGAACCAGTCGTTCATGACGCACGCGCGCATCGCGCAACTCCTTGCCAAACGGTGAGTGCGGCCAGCCGCTATGTTCGTGCCATGTCGAGCGCCGGCGGACGTCAGAGCCTGCTCGCCACCTGCCTCGTCGCAGCGACAGCAGTGCTCGCCGGGTGCGGCGGCCTGGCCGATGCGCTCCGTCCCACGGCCTACTGCTCCCCCGAGGACCCGGTCGTGAACCCGACGAGCGTCGCCCCTGGCGACGAGGTCCAGGTCGTGATCAGCGGGGTCGGGCGTCATCCCGAATGCTCGTCGACGTTGCCGGGCGGCGCTCGGTACGGGATCTCGATCGGCTCGCGGGTGGACGGGACGGGCAACGACGACCTCGGCAGCCACTACTACTCCGCCGGCCTCGTGGTCCTCGACCCCGACGACACCGGTGCCGCAGAGGCCACCGTCCGCGTGCCGGACGACATGCCCGTCGGCGAGGCGCAGATCTCGGTCGACCTCCAGGGCGCCAAGACGCTCTGCGAGATCGACCCCAGCGCATCGTGTGCACCCCACCCGTTCGCGGACCTCGACATCGTCGGCTGAGCCGCCGCCCTGGACCGGGACCGGCTGCTAGGTTCCCCCGGTGCGCAGGGTGTCGGTGGTCGGGGCGGCCGGGTCGGGGAAGTCCACGGTCGGGAGGCGCCTGGCGGCCGAGCTCGGGGTGCGGCACGTCGAGCTGGACGCGATGTTCTGGGGCCGGGACTGGACGCCGCGGCCGCGCGACGACTTCGAGGCCGACGCCCGGGCCGCGATCGCCTCGGGCGCGTGGGTGATCGATGGCAACTACTCGCGCCTCCAGGACGAGGTCTGGGCCCGCGCCGACACCGTCGTCTGGCTCGACCCGCCGCGGCCGGTCGTGATGATGCAGGTGTACCGGCGCACGCTGGCCCGCGCGATGGATCGCACGGAGCTCTGGCCGGGCACCGGCAACCGGCAGCGCTGGCGCGACGTCCTCGCGCCGTGGCGCAGGAGCTCGATCGTCCGCTGGTCGTGGGAGCAGCTGAACCGGTACCCCGAGCGGTACGGCGCCGCGATGGCCGACCCCACGCACGATCACCTCGAGTTCCACCGGCTGCAGTCGCGCGACGACGTCGACGTCTTTCTGTCCGCCGCTCGCTGAGGCCCACGTGCCGGCGACGAGTTCCGGCCGCCGCCAGGGTCCACCACCCATGACCAGAGTGGTGGGAGACATCTCGATCTCGTTGGACGGGTTCGTCACCGGGCCGAACCCGGGGCCCGAGAACGGCCTGGGCGACGGCGGCGAGGCCCTGCACACGTGGGCGTTCAGCGACGACCCGGTGGACCGGGAGCAGCTGCGCGCCGCCACGGCGAGCAGCGGCGCCGTCGTGCTCGGCAGGAACCTGTTCGACGTCGTCGACGGGCCGCAGGGCTGGAACGACGAGGTGGGCTACGGCGCCCGCGAGGTCGGCCGGCCGCCGTTCTTCGTCGTCACGAGCAACCCGCCCGTACGCACACGGCTCGCGTTCTGGACGTTCGTCACGACCGGCCTGCGCGACGCCGTCGCCCAGGCTCGCGACGCGGCCGAGGCGGGCGGCGGCGACCGAGACGTCGTCCTCATGGGCGGCGGCACGACCGTCGGTTCCGCGCTCGACGCGGGTCTGCTCGACGTCTTGACCCTGCACCTGTCCCCCGTCGTCCTCGGCGACGGCACGCCGTTGTTCGTCGGCGGCCGGCGGCACACGCTGGTGCAGCGGACGGTGACGCCGTCGACGACGGCGGTGCACGTCGTCTACGACGTCGTGCGTTGATCGTCTCCCAGCACCAGCTCGTCCAGCGCGCGGCGCAGGGCGTCGGTGTCCGGGCCGGGCACGAAGGCGGGGATCCGCAGGAAGTCCTCCAGGTCGGCGCGGGAGAAGTCGGCGAGCCGGTCCGCCCGGCCGTCGCGGATCGACTCGAACACGGTGGGGCCGTGCACGAAGACGGGGTCGGTGAGCCGGAGGGCGCCGTCCGCGGCCTGCAGGATGTTGCCGGGCCTGATGTCCGCGCCGCCCCACAGGCTGTAGCGGCGGGCCCCGTCGGCGAGCAGGTCCTCGATCCGACGGCGCAGGTCGACGACGTCGGGGTGGTCGGCGAGGTCGGCGCTCGCGCCGTCGGGCGGCGTCGGGTCGGACGCGCTCGGGATGCCGAGGGACGCGACGAGGTCGCGGGCGCGGCCCTCGTCCGCCGGGTGCAGGCGCTCCATGACGACGACGTAGCCGCGGTGGCGGAGCCGGACGACGTCGTCCACGCGCACCAGGAACGGGTTCGGCGGGCCGGCGAGGCAGGCGTCGGCGAACAGCCGGAACGCCGGGTCGAACGGCGTGACGCGCGCGGCGAGCGTGTCGTCGGGCGACGCGAGCACCCACGCCCAGTCACCGGTCCCGACCTCGCGCCAGCCCGCGGACTCGAGGGCGGCGCGTGCCTGGTCGGCGGTGGCATCAGGGGTGAGCGTCGGGAGCACGGTCCCAGCATCCGTGGTGGCCGCAGGCCCCGTCAGGTTCTTTCTGCCGGTGCGCGACGCCCGGCGTAGCGTGGTCGGCGTGTCCGCGCCGTCGCCCACGAGCCCTCCCGCGCACCTCTGGCGCCGAGAGGATGCCGCGCTGCGGAGCATGCGACGCGCACTCCTGGCGTGCGCCGCCGTGGCCGCGGTCGTCGTCGCCGACGCCGGCTGGCGGATGCTGAACCTGCACTGGTTCGCCTTCGTGGGCTACTCGCTCCTGATCTGGGCGGTGCTGCCCGTTCTGGCGACGCTGGCGCTCACGTTCGTCATCACGCTGGTGTCGGACGTCGAGCTGCCGATGTGGTGCACCGCCGGCATCGCCGCCCTCGCGACCGGCACGTGGATGGGCTGGGCCGTCGGGCCGACGTACGGCGGGATCACCTACGGCGGCGTCGTCGCTGCGGGCATCCTCGCCGTCGGGCTGGTCCTCGACTCGCGCCGGCCTCTGCGTTCGCGCCTCCTGCTCGCCGCGCTGACCGCCGCCGCGACGGCGGCGGTGACGGCCCTCGGCTTTGCGGCCCTGTAGCGCGGGTCAGCGGGGCGCGAGCACCTCGAGCAGCAGCACGACGACGGTGGCGGCGGCCGCGAGGGAGACCACCAGCAGCGGCGCTCTGCGGCCCCGCAGCAGACCGCGGACCTCCGCGACGACGACCCACACGAACAGCACCACCGACAGCACCCGGAACAGCGCGGGCAGGACCTCCGGCGACTCGATGAGGTTCTGGACGTGCCGCCACCACGTCGTGATGTAGAGACCGGCGAGGCCCGCCTGGATGAGCGCGACGCCGACCACCGCTGCTGCGCGGAGCGGGCTCGGGCCCTGCTCGTCCGGGTATCCGTCGTGGTGCGTCGCCATGCGGTGGTGCTCTCCTGGTGAAAGTCCGATCGAGGGGCGGGCCGGTGCCCGGCCGCCGCAGGCCAAGGTACAGCGCCTGTCGGTCAGGCCAGCTTTCGCCACGTCCCCTCGGACACGACCTCGATGGCGCCGTCGTCCACGACGAACGCGGTCTCGTCGTCGACGACGTAGGCCGGCCCGTCGAGCTTCGCCGCCCAGCGTTCGGCCGCGGCCTCCGTGTTGTCGGGCAGGTCCGGGTGGCCGAGGTGCGGGAACATCGATAAGTCGATGACGCCGAGGGTGGTCGCCTCCTCGCCATCAGGCGGCAGCCAGCCGACGAACTCCTCCCCGATGGCCGGCGTCATAACCATGCTGCCGCCGCTCATCCCGACCCACACGGCGTCGTCGAGCTCGGGCAGCAGGTCGGCCAGGCCCGAACGGCGCATCCAGTACGCGAGGTAGCCGGCGTCGCCGCCCGCGGCCAGCAGGACGTCGGTCTCCCGCACCAGCGGCACCCAGCGCTCCTCGGGGATGCTCGGCAGCGCGGTCAGCTCGAGCACGCCCACCGACTTCCAGCCGAGGCCGGTCATGTGATCCGTGGTTCCGGTGATGAAGTTCCACGCGTTCCGCCCCGGGCCGACCCACGGGTGCCCGTACAGCGCGGTGGGGATGGCGAGGGCGGTGCAGTCCTCGACCGGTCGTGGGAGCAGGGCCTCCAGCGCGGAGCGGATCGACGTGTTCCGCACGCCTGCGGACGTCAGCAGCAGCTTCATGGCGCGCCTCTCGGTCGACGGTCACACGGCAGACTGCGCAGGTGGCGACAACTCATCGTGCCGGGTGGCGCCACGGGTGAAGTCCTCTCCGAGAGCCGGGCCGAGGCTCGACCATCACCTACTCTCGCCGGATGAGGACACGCGCGTCGACGGTGATGCTCATCGGTGGCACGACGCTGGCCGTGCTGGGGGCGGTGGTGTCCGTCGTCTACTTCCTGCAGCCGTGGCGCACCTGCTCGTACGAGGATTCGTCGGCCGGCTGCGCGATGCTTCCTCTCGACGCGTCGATCATGACCGCGGCGATGCTCGTGACCCTCGTCGCGACAGCGGTCGCCATCGCCGGTGCTGCGGGCAGACGGCGCACCTTCTCGTAAGCGCGGGCTGTCTGGTACGCGGCTCCCAGGTCGAGCCCCACGCGACGCTGTAGCCAGCGGACGTCTCCCCCAGCAGACTGAGATCCGTGCTGAGGATGTCGAAGCGGAAGTGGTCCGTGGCCGAGGGGACCTGCTCGGAGGCGTTCAGCTGGCCCGTCGAGCACCTGGGAAGCGACGAGCACGGCATCTGGCTGGGCTCGCGGCGAGGAAGCCCTGTCCGTCAGCCCGACGGCCGTCGCGTCGAGCCGCAGGAGCACGACGGCGTCTGGCTGGTCGCCGAGGGCGCCTGGTGGGTGCCCGCCTTCTGGTTCACCGCCGCGACCGACCTCACCATCGACATCTGCACGCCGCCCAGGCTCGACGACGCCGTGTGGTCCTTCGTCGACCTGGAGCTGGACCTGTTCCGCAGCGCCGACGGTCGCGCGGGCATCGTCGACCAGGACGAGTTCGACGAGCTCGCCCTTTCCGGCCACCTCACCGATCGCCAGGTGGCGAACGCGACCGAGACCGCATGGTCGTTGCTACCCGACGTGGAGGCGAAGGCAGAGCCGTTTGGCGACACGGCGCGAACGTGGCTACGGGCACTCCGCTCCTAGCGCCCACTAGACCGACGCAGGCAGAACGGAGTCGAGGAACGACGAAGGGCCCCACGTCCGCATCACGCTGCGGGTGGGGCCCTTCGGGTGTCGGTAGCGGTGGGCTTCAAAGTGGTGCGTTGGTTCACCCTGCCCGCTCGGGTCGTTCTGGCATCTGACCTGGCCCTTTACCGCGCCGCCCGTTGGATCGGGTTGCACCCACCGGCACCGATCCGCCGTCCAAAACGGAAGCAATTCGGCGACCTTTCGGCACCTCAGCCGGTGGGGACACTCGGAGGCGCCGTGCCGATAGCGGAGCACAAGAGGCCGGCGGAGGGCCGGGTCAAGGGTGGCCGCAGGCCATCGCGTAGCGACGCCGCAGGCGCCCTTGACGCGGCCCAGAGTCGGCCGGATGCTCGGCAATCGGTGCGCGGCCGGAAGGCGACCCTTCGTGCGGGCCGAGCCCCAGGCTCAGTCCCCGAGCCGGTGGGTGCGGTACTCAGCAAGTGGAGTGTCGAAGCTCAGCCCGTTCTCGTCCAGCGCGTTATAGATCGTCAGCCTGTTCCCACCGTCGAGGACAAGGCTGACCGCCAGGGAACCGTTCGCAATGTCGGGACCGCACCACTCCAACAGTTCGACGTCGACAACCAGAAGCCCCTGGAGCGCAGTCAGCTTCTCGTCCGCGTCGGAGCGCCAGCGCCAGCCGCTGTCTGGGAAGTCGATGGGCCGCGCGACGTCGATACGGCCCCACGTGAGCGAGAGCTCGTCGAACTTGTTGTGCTGGATCTCCAGCTGCACGCCCTCGAACTGGAGCACCACCGGGACGTCAGCGACCCACTCGGCAGAGTCGTCGTCCCAGCACAACCAGACGTGGACCAGCGCCCGGCCCACGAGATCCAGCAGTTGCGGACCGTGCGCGGTAGCGACCGTCCCGACTCCCTGTTGGAACTCCGGCTCGTAATGTTCGATGCCGAGGTAGGTGGCGGCTGCTCGGCTGTGATCGGCGTCCACGAAGGTGAGGATGCCACGCGTTGGCGCGGCAGCGGGCGGCGCGGGTTTGCAGCCCGTTAGGTCGGAGCCGCACTAGAGCCGGAAGAGCGGGGGGCGGTCCTGGGGAAACTCGGGGCCGCCTTCGTCGTGTCATGGGAGGCAGCGCGGGGCCCCGCCCGTGCGGCCGACCGCGCGGCGGAGCCGCGCCTTGAGGCAGTAAGGAAAGTCCTCACCAACGGTGCCGCCAGCGCCGTTTGAGTTTCCTAGATCACCGACGTCCACGCCACTGGGAGCGACGAATCACCTCTCGGAGATGGCCACGCCAATTCCCGCTGTGCACGATGCGTGTAAAGTCGGCCGACGGATCAGACAGCAAGTCGATTCGACTTCGTTTACTGAGCACGTCCCACGACTCATACATAACATACAGCGCGTTTCCGTAGGCAAAATTCTCGAGCACAACAAGATCATCACGGAATATGTAGGCGAGGTAGCTCTGGTATCCGCCGCCACCAACCCCGATCTCGGGAGGATTCAATGCCTGCATGTTCTTGATGCGTTCTATCGCGACGTCGGTGTTCCGTGAGGCCGAAATTATTCCGAGCCGGGCCTCGATCGCTCGAAGGATCGCGGCAGGACTCACGCCGGGCGGGAGCAGTTCCCACGGGAGCTCCCGGTCACGACGCCATCGAACCTCGGTTTGATCTGCCGCGACAACCCCTACACCTCCGAAGCACTCGTTGAGGAGTCGAACAGCCATAAGAAGGTCAGGAGAGTCGACGGGTGTTGCTTTGGAGAAAACGCGGTCAACGCGAACCTCGATCTGAACCCCATACTCGCCACCGCCCGGTTTGGCCGTGTATGTAAAGGCGAAACCCTTACCGTGCCGAACCTCGGTCGCTTGAACTTCCCTCGAATGATACGCGGGGACAGTGGGCCGGCTCCTGTCGCCGTACGGGTGGACATCGGTGGTCCAAGACTTCAGCCGCTTAGGGAGATCAGGACGCTTTACCTCTTGGCCAACACGGTTCCATGCGGCCCATTGACCGCGGTGTTCCGGTGGGACCGTCGGGCCCGCAGCGTCCAAATTGTCGCCAGAAAACTTAATGTCGAGGTCTTCGTAGTGGCCCTCCAGCACATCGCCACGGTTTAAGACAAACACCCGACCAATCTGAAACTCAGATGAGGACAGCGCCGCGATCTGTGCCTGCAACGCCTTGCTAACTTCAACCAACGTTCCCCCATGGTTTGCTACTGGTGAGTCTAGGTTCGATTTGCACTGCTGCCGGCGAATGCTGAGACCGCAGGGCGCCTAACACATATACGCTCTAGCCCGCCGACTCGTCATGAATCTCTTCTTCGATCTCCAGAACTTCGGAAGCGTCCGTATCGGTGATTAGCGCCTCACCCTCAACTTCCGCCGGCCCCTCACCTGAATCAATCCCTGCGGGTTCTCCGACGAGCGACAGCGCGCGACTCTGAAGATACTCGGCCCTCAGGTTCAGGAAGCTCTCGTACTCATCGGCGAGGGCGGCATCAAGCGCCGACTCGGGAACAAGAAGGCTTTCGAGACGCGCGACGACCTCATCGCGTCCGATCCGACCAATGAGTGAAGCCAGATAGACACTCGGCGCCTTGTTGCTGATGGAAATGTTGCTGGCGGAAGTCAGCATGACTATATTCGCTGAAGAGTTGGCCTTCGCCGCCGGAACGCCGACAGACTTGAGATAGTCGCGCGGAAAGAAGTGGTGATACTCCTTATCATTGTTCCACGCAAGAGAGCGTCGCGGGTCGATCGTCTGACCCGTCAGCAGATCAACGGGATGGGCGTACGACAGCATCAACGCGAGCATCTTCGAGACAGCGCTATTCGACCTGAACTGCGTTACACGCCATACGTCACCGCGGGGAAGTGATGCGGGGACTTCGATCTCACCTGTGCCGCTCGCGAAACGAGCGATGGCGGCATAGTCGGCGGACATTTGCCCAGTATTCCAGCCACCGAAGTATCCGCTAAGAGTGGTGCGCCAGAACCATCGTTCGATACTAGCGTATTGCGACCCGGTAGGACTAGGAATCTGGCGAAAGATCTCAGCAAGCACTGCGAACTGATTCGCATAGGGAAGAGCCTGCGCGCGCGGCGCCTTGATCTGGGACGCCAAAAAGTCGACTGCACGACGAGAGGCCAGGCTGACGGTCTCAACGGTAGTGGTGAGCTCTGACGCTGTCTTGCCTCTGAGCCGATCCATGTCGTCCACGCGAAATCCATAGCCGGCAGCTGCGGACGTTACGCGGAGCATAGTTTTTCGATCGATACCGCCGTAATCGCGCGTCGCAAGCTCGCTGCGCACTGCATCAAGAGCATCTCGAAGATCAAATTCCGGGTCCCAAGTTGCGGCCCGCATAAGGTCGACGATCGTGAGCGGTGTCGCTGTGCTATTGATTCGCTCGAAGATCGGTGCGATATCGTCAATAGGCATATCGCCCAGGGTCACAGCCGCTATCATATAGTCCTGAAAGCGATTGAACAATGTGTCTGCTCGGGCCCGGAGCTCATCGTCGTCGATTGTGGCCGTGCGCTGAAAGTATTTGGCCGGATTTGTCAGATACCTCAGGGGCACCTGACCGAGTGGCGGCTCGTCGAGCGAGTACAGATGGAGAAAGCTCTGGGTTCGCAGGTCATAGACGATGTTCCAGAGGCTGTCTGGATCGTCATTTGGTGACCAGTAGAGCGCCCCGCAGACGGTCGAGAGCCTTTGCTGGCCGTCGAGGAGATAGTTCACGGGGTAGTCAGGCTTCGGCTCCGCGATCGAAAGTCCAGCGATGGATCTCTCGTTCGCGAGCTCCTGCTTAGACTGCCACAGCAGAATGCTCCCGATCGGATAGTTCAATGCGATCGAATCAAGCAGCCCGATGATCTTGTTGCGAGGCCAAACAAAGTCCCGCTGAAATTTCGGGAGGAGGATGTCGCCTGTAAGAACCCGCTGCGCGAGTTGGGAAATTCGTTCTACACTTGGTCGAGGATCCTTAAACGGGGCCTTGCCTGAGCTTGGTCGGGCGGGTTCAGGCTCGGACATCGATGTCTCCTCTGTAGGCGTGATCCCGATACTATCTGCGGCGCCACTGGTGAGAAGGGATTGAGCGGGTGAATGTTGCGTGCGGCGATCATGGGGAGCTGTCCTGTGCGCTCACAGCCCTCGCGACGCGCTGATCCGGCCTGGCCGACACGCGTCACGGGCGAGGCGGCAGCGTCAGTCTGGACTATCGCTGTCGCTGTGAACGATCCTCAGGCCGGGTCGTCTGCGGCAGTCCAAGCCCAAGTCGGACACGTCGCGCCGCACGATCACGCTGCCGGTCTTCGTCGTCGCGGCGATCACCGAGGCGCTGGACCTCGGGCTCGACGGCGGGCCGGACGACCTGGTGTTCCCGTCGACCAACGCCACGCCGCGCGCACCGAGCCGGATTCGCGACCAGCTCCGCGACGCGCAGGCCGCCATCGGCACCAAGGTCACGCCGCACGACTTCCGCCGCACCGTCGCCACCCAGGTCGCCAACTCGACCACCATCGCCAACGCGACCGCGCTGCTCGGCCACGCCGACGAGGGCACCACGGTGCGGTGCGGCACTACGTGAAGCGGACCCACGTCGCTCCGGACCTGCGGACGGTGATCGACCAGCTCGTCACCCAGACGTCGACGTCGGGCGTCCGGGAAGGGAAAACGGAGTGAAAAGGGAGTACGGGAAACGACGAAGGACCCCACAGCCGCAGGATTCTGCGGGTGGGGCCCTTCGGGTGGCGGTAGCGGTGGTGTCCAGTCTCAGGACATCGGAATGGGGTGTCTCAAGACATCGGCATAGCGTGTCTCGAGTCATCGGCATGGCCTGCCGCGTCGATGCTCGGGAGTGTCGAGGGCCGCCCTCCACACCAGCGCCCACCGACGCATCACCGCACAGATCGTGCTCGACACCTTCCGCCGCACCTGTGACCAGCACGAACACCCCGCCTCGGTCCTGACCGACAACGGCATGGTCTACACCGTCCGGTTCGCCGGCCGACGCGGCGGCCGCAACCACCTCGAGCACGAGCTGCACCGCCTGGGCATCGTGCAAAAGAACGGCCGCCCGAACCACCCCACCACCCAGGGCAAGGTCGAACGCTTCCAACAGACGATGAAGAAATGGCTCCGCGCCCAGCCCGACCAGCCCACCACCGTGCACGAGCTGCAGGCCCTGCTCGACACCTTCACCGAGCACTACAACCACCACCGCCCGCACCGGTCCCTGCCACACCGACAGACCCCGGCCACCGCCTACCAGGCCACGCCCAAAGCCCGCCCAAGCACCACAGCCCGAGAACACGACAGTCACGACCGACTCCGCCGCGACAAGATCGACAAGACGGGCTGCGTCACCCTGCGCATCGCCGGCAAGCTACGCCACATCGGCATCGGACGACCCCACGCAGGAACCCACGTCCTGCTCCTGATCCACGACCACGACGTGCGCATCATCAACGCCGCCACCGGCGAGATCCTGCGTGAGCTCACCATCGACCTCACCCGCGACCTCACCCGCGACTACCAGCCACGCGGCACCAACACGCAGAAATGACGATGGCCCGAACCCATATTTCGTGGGTCCGGGCCATCCCGATGTCCTGAGACATCACAGTGGCGGTAGCGGTGGGATTTGAACCCACGGTGGACTTGCACCCACACACGCTTTCGAGGCGTGCTCCTTAGGCCGCTCGGACACGCTACCTCGCCGGACGAACCGGCCCACCGAGGATACCCAATGGATCGGCAGACTCGAAATCCGGCGTCCGAGGCGGTCCGGTAGTGCCTCCGGTCGTCCGGTCGCACCCGGGGGCACGACCTGACGACCGGAGGCGCTACCTCGCCGCGGGGGGTGTCAGACGCAGGGCGCCCCGGCGTCCCAGGCTCCCTTGACGTCGCTGCCGGGCAGCTCGCCGCGGGTCCACCACTGTGCGGTGTGGTTCACGCCCGCGCGGGAGACTACGTCACCGGTGGAGTAGGTGGCGGCCGCGTCGAACGCCGGCCCGCACTGCTCGGCGTCCACCGGGTGGTCGCCGTGCTCGCCGACGACCTTCCACGGGTCCTTCTTGCCCTCCGCCGAGGCGGGGGCGACACCGCGCGTCCACCACGTGGCGGCGTACTCGACGCCGTCGTGCGAGACGACGTCACCGGTCCGGTAGACGCCCGTCGGGTACCAGGGCGCGGCGCCGTCGCCCTCGACGAGGGGGCCCGGCGTCGCGGCCTGGAAGGTGCGGACGAGCGCGGAGCTGAGGTCGCGGCCGGCGTCGCCGGCGATGTCCCAGAGGTAGGCGCCGCCGAAGCCGTTCTCGGCGAGCCACTCGGCCTTGGCCGTCACGGAGCGCGGGGTGTCGAGCGTCCACCACTCGTCGCCGTTGTAGTAGTAGCTCTGCCCGGCCTGCTCGTCGTAGTGCTCGGTGAAGCCGCCCTCCGCGAACCGGTCCTGCAGCTGCGCGGAGTACGTGAACGGCAGCGAGCCGCCGCTGGCGGGCGCGCCGGGCGTCGGGTCGTCGACGCCCTTCCACCCGTACCCGTACGCGGCCAGACCCAGCACGAGCTGGTCCCCGCGGTACCCGGCGTTCTTGTAGGCGTTCATGAGGCCGTCGGCGGCGAGGCCCCAGTTGGCCGACTGGCCGGGGTCGGCGTAGGAGGGGTACTCGTGCAGGTTGCCCTGGTGGCCGGTGCTGCCCGTCTGCCACGGGCCCACGTAGTCGTAGCCCTGGATGTTGAGGAAGTCGACGACGGCGGCGAGCCGCGGGTCGACCCAGCCGCCCTCGGTGCGACCCGCCCACGACGCCGGGGCGAAGCCGGTGATGAGGTAGTCCTCGCCGGTGGTGGCGGCGCGCGCGTCGAGCTCGGCGCGCAGCAGCTCCACGAAGGATAGGAAGTTATCCTTGTCCTCCTCCGGGTGGTCGCTCGGGTGCTCCCCGCCCACGACGGGCCATTCCCAGTCGATGTCGAACCCGTCGAAGATGCCGGCCGCGGCGCCGTCGCCGCCCTTGACGCCGTGCTCCGGGTCGTCGACCACGGGCAGGTTCCCGTCGAGGTACAGGTCGATGCACGAGTCGACCAGCCGCTGCCGGTTCTCCGGCGAGCTGACCGCCTCGGAGAAGTTGTCCGACCAGGTCCACCCGCCCAGGGAGATCAGCACCTTCAGGCCGGGGTTCGCCGCCTTGAGCTTCTTCAGCTGGTTGAAGTTGCCCGCCAGCGCCTGGTCGGCGCTGTCGGCCACGCCGTCCACGGCCTGGCCGGCGCCCTTGAGCTGCACGTAGTCGTTCAGCGGGTCGCCCTCCATGTGCCCCTCGGGCAGGCCGGTCTCGGGGTCGATCGCGCCCTCGTCCGGATCGACGCGGTCGGTGATGTCGCAGACGAGGTCGGTCGTGACGTTGCCGAAGGCGTAGTTGAGGTGGGTGAGGTCCTCGACCGCCCCCGAGCGCTGCAGGTCGGCGACCTCGAACCCGACGTCCTGCGGACCCCAGCCCGGGAAGTAGGCGGGGGTCTTGAAGCCGTTGACGCCGTCGGCGTCGTGCACGGACGCCGCGCCGGGCAGCGGCGGGGTCGAGGCGGAGGGCGTGGCGGAGGCCCCTCCGGCGGTCAGCCCGACGACGGCGGCGGCCGCGGCGAGGGCGAGGGCGCCGTGACGGCGCGGGGACGGTCGGTGTCTCATCGGGAGCCTCGTTGCTTCCTCCGGGCGCACCCGGATCAGTATTTGTTCGGGCTCCTGCACAATAGCGTGGACGGCACGAGGTGACCAGGCCCTGCAGAACTCGACGCCCAGGTCAGGGCCGGTGGGAGAGGGTCAGGTGCCGTCGTTGCCCGTGTCGAAGACGCGCGCATACAGCTCGGCCGCCTCGTCCACCACGGCGCGGTCGATCGACGCGACCGGCACGGTGTCGACGAGCAGCGGCTCGCAGTCCGGCCCCCGCCCCACCACCTCGCCGGAGAGCGCCCACGGGAAACGCTGCGGCGTCATGAGGTGCGCGTACTGGCACAGCTGCCGGGCCACCCAGTGCTCCAGGGGCCGGTCCCACCACGGCTCCGCGTCGAGCGGGTTCACGCTCAGGCCCGGCAGCAGGCACCCGCTCTCGTGGTCGCGGCTCTCGGTGCCGGCGTCGGCCACGGGCCCGGCGCTGAACCGCACGTACAGCGGCGTCGCGACGGCGAGCAGCTCGACGACGTCCCCCAGCGACCGCATCCGGGGGACGTCGTCGAGCGTGACCGGGCCGTCCGGAACGTGCAGCGTCACGCCTCCTCCTCCGGGGCCGCCTCGGCGGCAGCCCTCAGAACACCGCCTTGCCGCCCGTGACGCCGACGACGGTCGCCGAGACGTAGCTCGCGTCCCGTGGCGACGCGAGGAACACGAACGCCGGAGCCACCTCCGCCGGCTGCCCGGCGCGCCCGAGCGGCGTGTCCTGACCGAACTTCTGCAGCTTCTCCTCCGGCTGGGTGGCCGGCTGCAACGGCGTCCAGATCGGCCCCGGCGCGACGGCGTTCACGCGGATGCCGCGCTCCCCGAGCTCGCTCGCCAGGTTCACCGTGAGGTTGTTGATGGCCGCCTTGGTCGACGCGTAGTCGAGCAGCGACGACGACGGCTCGTACGCCTGGATGGACGAGTTGTTGATGATGCTCGACCCCTCGCCCAGGTGCTTCAGCGCCGCCTGCGTGACCCACAGCAGCGCGTACAGGTTGGTCTTGAGCACCCGGTCGATCTCGTCGGTGGTGATGTCCTCGACCGACTCGCGGCGCGCCATCTGGAAGCCGGCGTTGTTCACGAGGACGTCGAGCCCGCCGAGCTCCGCCACGGCCCGGTCGGCCAGGCCGCGCGCCGTCGACTCCTCGGTGAGGTCGCCCGGCAGCAGAGCGGCCTTCCGGCCCGCCTCGCGCACCCACCGCGCCGTCTCCTGCGCGTCCTCCTCTTCCTCGGGCAGGTACCCGATCGCGACGTCCGCGCCCTCGCGCGCGAACGCGATCGCCACCGCCCGCCCGATGCCGGAGTCGCCGCCGGTGACCAAGGCGCGCAGCCCGTCGAGCCGGCCGGAGCCGCGATAGCTCTCCTCGCCGTGGTCCGGGGTCGGGGTCATCGCGCCGGTGAGACCGGGCGGCTCCTGCTGCTGGGCGGGGAACGACTGCTGGTCGTCGGCCATGCTGTCCTCCTGCGGTGCTCGTCCTACGGTGCGGCTCGTGCTGGTGCGGCTCGTCCTGGGTGCGGCTCGGGCGTCACGCGGCACGACGGCGCGCGAGCTGCGCCTCGTGCACGTGCGGCCGCTTGGCGGGCTGCACGTCGGCCAGGGCCTCCCGGACCGCCTGCTTGGCGCGGCGGCCGAAGCCGTCGCCGGCGGCCAGGTGGGCCATCACCTGCGTGGCCGCCTCGCGCAGCGTGGCGCCGGTCGCGCCCGCCGCCTCGGTGAGCAGGTTCTCCGCCGCGTCCTCGTCCACGCCGTGCACGGCCATCAGCACGCCCTTGGCGCGCTCGATCGAGGCGGCGGAGACGAAGGCGCTGTCGAGGGCGCGCCGCACGTCGCGCTGCACCGCCTCGCGCTGCACCGGCGTGACGTCGACGACGTAGCCCGCCACCTCGGGCGGCCCGTCGCCGCGGGAGCGCCGCGCCTGCGCCGTGACCAGCAGGGTGCGCGTGCGGCCGTGGGCGTCGACGACGCGCCGCGCCGTCACGACCGGTCCGCCGCCGCCGAGCGCGCGGGCGGCGTCGTGCACCACGCGGTCGCGCTCGTCGGGGTGCAGCTTGGCCTCGAGAGCCTCCGGGCCGGGCTCGAGCGCCCCGGGCTCGTGGCCGAGCATCCCGTCGACCTCGTCGGACCACCACCAGCGCCCCGTCCCTGCCTCGGCCCGGTAGGAGCCCGTGAGCAGGTGGGTGCCGACCGCGAGCGCCGAGACGAGGTCGTCGGTGCCGGCGGGAGTTGTCGTCGTCATCATGACCTCCGAGAGGGGAGGGTCGGTGCCGCTTCCTGACGCCGGACCTTCACGCTAACGCGGCCTGTCAGGGACGGCCACCGGGCCTCCCCGACCGGCGACCCCCGCGCGGGGGGACTAGCGTCGACGAGGTCGGTCAAGACGCGGCCGACCGCTCTCGACGCGGAAGGGGGCCCTCGTGGGCTCCATCGACCGGGTGGCGGAGCCCTGGGGCACGCGCACCCCGTACGGGCCGGGCGAGGACTGGCCGGTCCGTCTCGACACGTTTCTCACCGACGGCCTCGCGCCGGAGGACGTCGACCGGTGGGTGCCGTCCGCGACGGTGCTGCACTCCAACGGCGACGCCCTCGACATCGCGGTGAAGGACGGCCGCATGGTCGGGGTCCGGGGCCGCGCCGGCGACCGGGTCAACCACGGGCGGCTGGGGCCCAAGGACCTGTACGGCTGGCAGGCGAACGGCTCCCCGGACCGCCTGACGCGCCCCCTCGTGCGTCACGACGGCCGGCTCGTGGAGACCAGCTGGGACGACGCGATGGGGCGCGTCGTGACGCGCACGCAGGAGCTGCTCGACGAGCAGGGGCCGAGCGCGCTCGGCTTCTACACCTCCGGCCAGCTGTTCCTCGAGGAGTACTACACGCTGGCACTGGTGGCCCACGCCGGGCTGCGCACCAACCACGTGGACGGCAACACCCGGCTGTGCACGGCCACCGCGGCGGAGGCGCTCAAGGAGTCGTTCGGGTGCGACGGGCAGCCCGGGTCGTACGCGGACGTGGACCACGCGGACGCGATCGCGCTGTTCGGGCACAACGCGGCCGAGACGCAGACGGTGCTGTGGACGCGCATGCTCGACCGGCTCGCGGGGCCGCGACCCCCGGCGCTGCTGTGCGTGGACCCGCGCGAGACGCCGGTCGCGCGCGCGGCGACCGTGCACCTCGCGCCCCGCCCCGGCACCAACGTGGCGCTGCTGAACGGCCTGCTGCACGAGGTGCTGGCCCGCGGCTGGGTGGACCGGGCGTACGTCGACGCGCACACGGTGGGCTTCGCGGAGCTCGAGGCGCAGGTGGCCGCCTACCCTCCCGACGTCGTCGCGCGGATCTGCGACGTGTCGGAGGGCGACCTGCGCGCGGCGGCCGAGCTGGTGGGCACCGCGGAGCGGCTCCTCTCGACCGTCCTGCAGGGCTTCTACCAGTCCCACCAGGCGACGGCGGCCGCGGTGCAGGTGAACAACCTGCACCTGGTGCGCGGGATGCTCGGCCGGCCGGGCGCCGGCGTGCTGCAGATGAACGGGCAGCCCACCGCGGAGAACACGCGCGAGTGCGGCGCGGACGGCGACCTGGCGGGGTTCCGCAACTGGGCGAACGACGCGCACGTCGCCAACCTGGCGCGCGTGTGGAACGTCGACCCCGACGACATCCCGCACTACTCGCCGCCCACCCACCTCATGCAGATGCTGCGGTACGCGGAGCAGGGCTCGCTGCGCCTGCTGTGGGTGCAGGCGACCAACCCGGCGGTCTCGCTCCCCGAGCTGGCCCGCGTGCGGTCGGTGCTCGCCCAGGAGCGGCTCTTCCTGGTGGTGCAGGACATCTTCCTGTCCGAGACCGCCGAGCTGGCCGACGTCGTCCTGCCCGCCGCGGCCTGGGGCGAGAAGACCGGCACGTTCACCAACGCCGACCGCACCGTGCACCTCTCCGAGCGCGCGGTGGACCCGCCCGGCGAGGCGCGGCCGGACCTCGACATCTTCCTCGACCTCGCCCGCCGCCTCGACCTGCGGGACAAGGACGGCGGGCCGCTGGTCCCCTGGACCGGCCCCGAGGGCGCCTTCGAGGCGTGGAAGGAGTGCTCGCGCGGCCGGCTCTGCGACTACAGCGGCCTCACGTACGCCATGCTCCGCGACGGCGGCGTGCAGTGGCCCTGCACGGCCGACGCGCCGCGCGGGACCGAGCGCCTGTACGCCGACGGGAGGTTCTGGGCGGCCCCGGACACCTGCGAGAGCTACGGCCGCGACCTCGTCACCGGGGCGCCCCTGGAGCCCACCGAGTACCGCGCCATGAACCCGGAGGGCAGGGCCGTCATCAAGGCGGCCGAGTACCTGCCGCCGCACGAGGAACCGGACGCGGAGTTCCCGCTGCAGCTCGTCACCGGCCGCACGCTGTACCACTTCCACACCCGCACCAAGACGGGTCGCGTGCCCCAGCTGCGCGACGCCGCCCCCGACGTGTGGGTGGAGCTGGGCTCCGCCGACGCCGACGCCCTCGGGCTCGCCGAGGGCGACGTCGCCGCGCTCACGACGCCGCGCGGCGGGATCGAGGCGCGCGTCCGGGTGGGCGGGATCCGGCGCGGGGTCGCCTTCGTCCCGTTCCACTACGGGTCGTGGGACACCGGGTCGCGGCCGGACGGCTCGACGGGCCGGGCGGCGAACGAGCTCACGCCCACCGACTGGGACCCGGCCTCCAAGCAGCCGCTGTTCAAGGCCGGCGTGGTGTCCGTGCGCAAGGTGCGCGACGGCGACGGCCCGGCGCCCGCGCCCACCACCGCCGGCTCCGCGCCCGTCTCCGGCGACGTCCCGCCCACCGCGGGTGGGGCCGAGGCGCTGAGCGACGAGAGCCTCCCCCCACGGCCGGGGACGCACGCGAGGAGCACGGCATGAGGATCGGGACGGCCCTGCGAGGGCTGGAGCGGTCGGAGCGCGGCCTGGCCCGCGGCCTGGACCGCCTCGCGGAGCGCCATCGCGCAGAGCACGAGGTGTGCCACGTCGGGCGCGACCTCGCGGCCTGGTCGCGGGCCCACGCGCGCGACGTCGCCGTCGCGGCCGGCCGCTACGAGGCGGCGCAGGAGGTGGGCGACGGGCCCGGGGAGGCCCTCGGCCGAGAGCTCGGCGCGGCGCTCGGCGGGGTGCTCGAGGACCCGCTCGAGGACCCGCTCGGCGTCCCGACCGTCGCCGGGCACGGCGGCGGCGCGCCCGGGGCCGGCACCCCCGACGGCCTCGAGCTCCTGCGGGACCTGCGGCTGGTCGCGATGCACGCCTACGGCGTCTCCACCGAGTGGGAGATGGCGGCGCAGGCCGCGCAGGCGGTGCGCGACCACGACCTGCTGGCGCTCTGCCAGCGCTGCCACCCGGGGACCCTGCGCCAGCTGCGGTGGGCGAACGCGACCATCAAGGTGCTGTCCACGCAGGCGCTGACGTCCTGAGCCGCGCCCGCCGCGCGGCCGGATGCGGGCGTCCCGGTCGCGTGCCACGGTGCCCGGAGAGCCGCGCGGTCCAGCCCCGGCCGCCGCGCTCGGGCGACAGGAGCGACGATGACCGACCAGCCCGTCTACGACCCCGACCAGGACCCGGACGCCGACCCGGACGAGCTCAACCCGCGCACCGGCGCGGCCGCGGGCGACGGCGACGGCGACGCCGGGCAGGACCCGGACGCCGACCCCGACCAGCTCAACCCCCGCACGGGCGGGCAGGCCGGCCCGGAGTCCTGACCGGACGCGTCCTCACCCCGCGTCGAAGCGGTCCTCGCCCTCCTCGTCGGGGTCGTCCTTCGGCTTGTCGCCGGGGACGGCCTCGACGTCGGCGGCCTCGCCGTCGTGCGCCGCGCGCTCGCGCTCGGCCTGGTGGCGGGGGTCGTCCTCGTCGGCGCGGTGCCGCTCGGTGGGGTGCTCGCTCACTGTGCCTCCTTGGTTCGCGGTACTGGTCAGTCCTCGGGGAAGGGCCGCACCGGCAGCGACCGCAGCGCGGTGGCCACGGAGTGCAGGTTGTGGGCCATGAGCCGGCCCGTGCGGTGCGACCACTCGTGCCCGTGCTCGGTGTCGGGGTACTCCGGCCCGGGGCCGGGCCCCTGGTTCCAGTAGGTCCAGGCCTGCCCGGGGATCGTGTAGCCGAGGTCGGCGAGCGCGCCGGTGATCTCCGAGATCACGTGGTGCGCGCCGTCCTCGTTGCCGGTGACGACGACGCCGGCCACGCGGTTGTAGGCCACCGGCGTGCCGTCGTCCGCGGTCTCGGACAGCATGGCGTCCATCCGCTCCAGCATCCGCTGCGCGACCGACGACGGCCGGCCCAGCCAGGTCGGCGTCACGACCACGAGGATCTCGGACTCCAGGAGCCGCGCGTGCACCCGCGGCCACTCGTCCCCGCCGCCGAGGTCGGTGACCACGCCGGGCGGCACGTCGAGGTCGACGAGGCGCACGTGACCGACCTCCACGCCGCGCTCCTCCAGCGCCCCGGCGACCACCCGGGCCAGCAGCTCGGTGTTCGACGGTTCGGGGGACCGCTTGAGCGTGCAGCTGACGAACAGGGCCTTCATCGAGCTCTCCGTACCTCGCGTTCCGGCGGCCGCTCCTGGACCTCGGGCCAACGTAACGCGGAGGGCCCGTCCCCACCCGCGACGAACCGCAGCCCGAGGTGGTCGACCGTGCACGGGAGGGGGTCGCGGGCGAGGAACCGGCCGCGCTCCACCCCCAGGCCGAGGCCCGCGAGCCGCGCGAGCAGGTACGACGCGACGAGGAGCACCACGTTGCGGCCCGGGCACGCCGCGGGCCCGCCGCTGAACGGCACGATCCCCCAGTCCGCGTCCGCCCGGCCGTCCCACCACGCCTCCGGCGCGAAGTCGTCCGCGAACGCCAGCCGCTCGGGGTCCCGGTGGAAGAACCCGCTCAGGACGACGAACCCGGTGCCCGCCGGCACGGTCGTACCGCCCCAGTCGGTGGGCCGCACCGCGTCGCGCAGCACCGCGAACGTCGTCGGCCACAGCCGCACCGCCTCGAGCAGGCAGGCCCGGCCGTACGGCAGCAGGGCCGGTTCTCCCCCGTCCCCGGCACGCGCGAGCTCGTCCACGAGGCGGCCGCGGACGTCGTCGCGCGCCGACGCGACGGCGAGCGCGCGCAGCGTGGTCGCGCCCGCGGCGTCGAAGGCGAAGAGCCAGTGCGGCACCTGGCCGGGCGCCTCGTCACGGCCGGCGTCACGGTCAGCGTCGCGCGCCCGCCCCGCGAGGGACGACGACGGCGCCCGCGCCACGTGGTCGGCGACGCGCCGCTCCAGCGCCGCGCGCAGCCACGGCCGGCGCGGGCGGAACCAGGACCAGTTGCCGTCGCGGCGCAGCGCGTTCAGCAGGTCCACCACCCGGTGGTCGTCGCGGGCGCGCGGCCCGAAGGTCACCTCCAGCACCAGGCGCCACCACACCTCGGCGAACGCGTCGGCGTCGAGCCCGCCTGCGGCGTCGACCTGCCGGGCCAGCTCGCCGGCCGCGCGCTCGACCGCCGCGACGACGGCCGCGCCGTCGTCGTGCACCGCATGCGCGGCGTCGAGGGCGTCCTCGTTGAGCGGCCGCAGGCGGCGCCGGTCGTCCGGCCCGGAGATCAGCAGCGCGTGCGGCTGGAAGTGCGCGAGCGCGCCCCGCTTCTCGTTCGACGCGGCGGTGAACGGGTCGGGCGTGCCCTCCAGCAGGCGCCGGACGTCGTCCGGCGCGGTGACCACGACGAGGCGGCGCGGGCCGAGCCGCAGCGCCAGGGGCGCGCCGCCGTACCGGTCGCGCAGGCCGCCGAGCACCCGGCGGGCCTCGCGGTCCGTCTGCCGTCGCTCCGCCCAGGCGGTCAGGCGGGGCCGGCGCACGATCGCGCCCTGCGCGACGAGCGGCACGAGGACGGACCGCAGCACGCGCGCCGTCTCGGCCGCGGAGAGCTCGACGGGGGCTCGGGACACGAGGGACCTCCAGCGGGTCGGGCGGGCGCCACGGCTCGACGCGTCGTCCCAGCCTCGGACGGGCCGGTGCTCCCCGCACCCGGGCCCGCGACGGCGAGCGTGCGCCTCCCGTCCTACGGTCGAGGGGTGGCGTCGAGGAGGGGCGTCCCCGGCCGACGCACGCGACCCGCCCGACCATCCGTCCGTCGCCCCGAGGAGGCACGATGCCCGCGCACCAGACCCCGTCCACCGACCGTCCGTTGCCGCGCCTCGCCACCGAGCTCGAGCGCGCCGAGCGCCTCGACCCGCTAGCGGGCATGTACGAGCGGATCTCCCGCGCCGTCGTGCCCTCGCCGGGCCGGGTGCGCGACGAGCTCCGGGGCCGCTCCGTCGGCCACCCCGTGCACAGCGTGCTCACCGACCTGCCGATCGGGCTGTGGGCGAGCGCCGTCGCGCTCGACCTCACCCGCCCGCACGGGCACGCCGACGCCGCCCGTCGGCTGGTGGGCCTGGGGCTGCTCGCCGCCCCGCCGACGGCGCTGACGGGCCTCGCGGACTACCGCGCGCTGAGCGTCCCCGGCCGTCGTGTCGCCGTCGTGCACGCCACGAGCAACGGGATCGGCACGCTGCTGGCGCTCGCCTCCTGGCGCGCCCGGCGCGCCGGCCGCCACGGCCTGGGGGCCGTGCTCAGCCTGGCCGGCATGGGCGCGGTCGGGGTGGGCGGGTACCTGGGCGGTCACCTCGCGCAGGCGATGCGCGAGCCCCGGCACGTGCCCGGGGCGCGGTGATCTGGCCCGGCGCGGTGATCTGGCCCGGTGAGCCCTACCGGGCGTCACCCTCGGAGCGGTTCTGGAGCAGGTCGGCCATCGTCTCCGCGACCTGGCGCATGTCGCCGTTGCCGTCCGCCGCGAGCTCCACGATCCGTGACGAGATCTCGCGCAGCGGCAGGTTGGAGTGGTTGGAGGCCTCCCGGAGCCACTCGAAGGCGCCCTCGAGGTCGGTGCGCAGCGCGCACATCACGACGCCCTTGGCCTGCTCGATCGTCGCCCGGTTGGCGGCGGACGCCCGGATGCTGGCGGTCGCCCGCACGTCGGCGATGCGCGTGACCGCGGGCGTGACGTCGGTAAAGTAGCCGACGAGCTCGCAGACGGCGCCCGTGGCGTCGGTGCGGCCCTCACCCACGACCGCGAGCGTTCGCTCGTCCCCGTGGGCGTCCATGATGCGGTGCATGCTGCTGAAGGGTTCGCCGGTCGAGCAGGCATGACGGAGGACCTGACTCACCCGTGCCCGGTCGTCGGGGTGCTTGTGCGCCAGGATCAGCTCGGTGGTGGGAACGACCTCGCCCGGCTCGAAGCCGTGGATCCGGTAGGTCTCGTCCGACCACCACCACAGGCCGGTCGAGAGGTCGTGCCGGTACCTTCCGACCGGGTGGCTGGTGCCGAGGGCCAGGGTGCCCTCGATGTCCCAGGACGTGATGTCGGTCATGTGGAACCTCCTTCGTGGCTCGCGCCGCTGGAGATGAGCCGCCTCATGACTCTCCTCGACCGTAGCGCCTTTCGCCGTCGTGGGACAGCGGCGCGGACCGGAGGAGCGTCGGCTGGGTGGCGACCAGAGCCGGGGAGCGTGCACGATCGGAGGTGCGGCGGCTCGCCGCCGCGGGTCGGATGTCCAGCAGCGCGGCACCCGGCTCCCCCGACGTGCCGCTCGCGTCCCGCGACCTCAGGTGGCGGTGCTGTCGGTGAGGTCGGCGCCGGTCGCGGTGCGGGCGCAGTGGCTGCAGCAGAACGTCTCCTCGCCGACGTCCACGCCGTGGCCGAGCACGGTGCAGCCGCAGTGGGCGCAGCGGGGCGCGACGGCGTGCGCCGCGCACTCGAACGAGTCGTACACGCCGGTCGTGCCGTCGTGCGTCGTGAGGGTGAAGGCGCGGGCGTAGTCGTTGCCGCACGTGTCGCAGACAGGCATGCCGTCCTCCTCGGGGTGTCGGGCGCGGCCCTCTGCTGGACCTCCGTCCACCGTCGCAGCCCGACCGGCGGCCCGCCATCGGGTCGGGGCCGCCGGGTGAGCAGACCGCACCGGTGGTTCACTGGCCAGGTCGGTGCAGCAGCTCGCCGGCCCAGGGGCACGAGCCCGGCGGCGGAAGGGGCGAACGGTGCGTGCACTGACCTGGCAGAGCAAGGAGCGCGTCAGCGTCGAGGACGTCCCGGACCCTCGCGTCCAGGAGCCGACCGACGCGGTGGTGCGCGTGACGTCCACCGCGATCTGCGGCTCCGACCTGCACCTGTACGGCGTGCTCGGGATGTTCCTCGACGCCGGCGACGTGCTGGGGCACGAGGCGATGGGCGTCGTCGAGGAGGTCGGCGCCGACGTCGAGCACCTGGCCGTCGGCGACCGCGTGGTGGTGCCGTTCGGCATCGCCTGCGGGCGGTGCTGGATGTGCGAGCGCGGCCTGCAGAGCCAGTGCGAGACGACGCAGGTGCGCGACCAGGGCAAGGGCGCCGCCCTCTTCGGGTACACCCGCCTGTACGGCCAGGTGCCCGGCGGGCAGGCGCAGTACCTGCGGGTGCCACAGGCGCACTACGGCCCGGTCGTGGTGCCCGACGACGGGTCCCCCGACGAGCAGTGGCTCTACCTGTCGGACGTGCTGCCCACCGCGTGGCAGGCGGTGGAGTACGCGCACGTGCCGGACGGCGGCAGCGTCGCCGTGCTGGGCCTCGGACCCATCGGCCAGATGGCCGCGCGCGTCGCCCTGCACCGCGGCGCGAGCACCGTCGTCGGCATCGACCCGGTGCCCGAGCGGCGCCTCATGGCGCAGCGGCACGGCGTCATCACGTTCGACCCGGCCGAGCGCGGGGTACGCACGGCGCTGCGCGACCTGACCGACGGCCGCGGGCCCGACGCCGTGATCGACGCCGTCGGCATGGAGGCGCACGGCTCGCCCCTGGCCGAGACGACCCAGAAGCTGGTGGGCCTGCTGCCCGACGTGCTCGCCGCGCCGATCACCGAGAAGGGCGGCGCCGACCGCCTGGCCGCGCTCCTCGCGGCGTGCGCGCTGGTGCGCCGCGGCGGCACCGTGTCGCTCTCCGGCGTCTACGGCGGCGCGAAGGACCCGCTGCCGCTGATGCAGATCTTCGACAAGCAGCTCACGATCCGCACCGGCCAGGCGAACGTGCGGCGGTGGACGGACGACCTGCTGCCGCTCGTCTCCGACGCGGCCGACCCGCTCGGCGTGCTCGACCTGCGCACCCACCGCCTCCCGCTCGAGGAGGCGCCGGAGGCGTACCGCGCCTTCCAGCGCAAGGAGGACGGCTGCATCAAGGTCGTGCTGGACCCCTGGGCGTCGGTGGCGTGAGGCGGGCGGCGGCGTCCTACGGTGCCGGCGCCCGGGCGGCCAGGCCGTCGAGGAGCAGGCCCAGGCCGAGCTCGAACAGGCGGTCCAGGTCGAGGTCGTAGCCGTCCTGCATGAACCCGCCGAGGATGCCGGCGAAGGCCGGGTAGGGGCCCGAGGACGCCATCCGCCGCAGCGCGCGGCTCTGCCGGTCCACCCACCCGTCGTCCGACAGGCCTGTGGTGCCGACCGCCTGCTGCTCGCGCTCCAGGTTGGTGGCCAGGCCCTGCACGTAGCCGTAGAGCAGCACGTGCAGGTCGAAGCGCTCGGCCGGGGTCCGCCCGAGCCCGGCCAGCGCGGTCAGCGCGAGCTCGCTGTGCGCGGCGAGGCTGGGCAGCGGCAGGGGCCGGGTGATCGGGCCGAGCTGGGCGAGCCACGGGTGCGCGCGGTGCAGCGCCCACAGCGTGCGGGCGTACAGCTCGAGCCTGGGGCGCCAGCCGTCGGGCGGGGCCTCGGGGTAGGCGTGCTCGCCGTACGCGGCGTCCGCCATCAGCATGACCAGCTCGTCCTTCTTCTGGACGTGCCGGTACGCGGCGGTCGTCTCGACGCCGAGCCGGGCGGCCACGCTGCGCATCGAGACCGCCGCGAGGCCCTCGGCGTCGGCGATCTCGATCGCGGTCCGGACCAGCCGGTCGCGCACCGGGCCAGGGGCCTGGCCTCCTCCGCGGGACGCCGCACGCGACGTGCCCCCCGGCGAGGCGCCGCGGGACGACTCGCCCCGGGCGGTGACGACGAACCCCGAACGCGGCTCGGCCCGCAGGACGCCGTCGCGGCTGAGCGCCTCGAGAGCCCGGGCGGCGGTGGCGGCGGCCACGCCCCACTCCCCCGCGACCTGCCGCACCGACGGCGCCTTCGCGCCCACGACCAGCTCGCCCCGGGCGATGCGTCCCCGCAGGTCGTCGGCGATCTCCAGGTACTTGGCCTGCACCACGTCCGGCCCTCCCGTCTGTGCTAGGTCAGGGCGCATCTGTACCAGGTCACTTCCCGGTGTCGCGGCACGGCTCCGCCACTGTGGACGGCGTCAGGGTACTGAAGCTCGAAGGTGGGAGAAGCGATGCGCGACGTGATGGTGTCCGGTGCGGGGATCGCGGGCCTGGCGGTGGCCTACTGGCTGCGCCGGAACGGCGACAGGGTGACGGTGGTCGAGAAGGCGCCGGGGCCGCGCCCGGGCGGGCAGGCCGTGGACGTGCGTGGCGCGGCGCTCGACGTCGTCTCGCGGATGGGGTTGGGCGGCGCCGTGCGGGACGCCGGCACTCGCACCCGGGGCATGACGATGCTCGACGCCGACGGCGCGGAGCTGTTCCGGTCCGAGGACCAGGCGTACAGCAGCGGCCGGCTCGACGGCGAGGACGTCGAGCTGCTGCGCGAGGACCTGGTCGCGCTGCTCGCCGGCCTCACGAGGGACGTCGAGGTGGTCTACGACGACGCGATCGCGGCGCTGACGGACGGGCCCGACGGGGTGCGGGTGGAGCTCGCGAGCGGGGACGTCCGCACGGTCGACCTCGTCGTCGGCGCGGACGGGATGCACTCGGCGGCACGTCGCCTGGCCTTCGGACCGGAGGAGCGGTACTCCCGGCACCTGGGCCAGTACGTCGCCGTGTTCTCCGCCCCGAACGTGCTCGGCCTGGAGGACTGGCAGGTGTGGGTGCAGGACCAGGCGTCCGGCGTCGGCGGCGGCATCTACCCGGTCCGGGACAACACCGAGCTGCGGGTCACGCTCGGGTTCGCGTCCGGTCCGCTCGACCACGACCACACGGACGTCGCCCGGCAGAAGTCCGTGGTCGCCGAGCGGCTGGGTGGCGTCGGCTGGGAGATGCCGAGGTTGCTGGAGATCATGGCCGGCTCCCCGGACTTCTACTTCGACGCGATGGCGCAGATCCACCTGGAGTCGTGGTCCACGGGCCGGGTCGCGCTCGTCGGCGACGCCGGGTACTGCGCGTCCGTCCTGTCCGGGCAGGGCACGAGCCTCGCGCTCGTCGGCGCCTACGTCCTCGCGCAGGAGCTGGCCGCGCACCCGGACCACCGGGACGCCTTCGCCGCGTACGACCGGCGGATGCGGCCGTTCGTCGCCGCCAACCAGGCGCTGGCCACCGAGAATCCCGGCGGCCCCGCCTCGCTCGAGTCGATGGACCGCGCCAAGAACGCGATCACCCTCGACGAGCCCGCGCCGGCGCGCGGCTGAGGGCCAGGCCTCAGCCGGGCTCGCGGAAGGCGCGCCCGCGGGCGTACTCGTGCAGGCGGTCCAGGGTGGCGAGCTGGCGCTGCGCGCGCTCGGCGAGGTCGCGGAACTGCGCGGGGTCGAGGCCGAGCTCGTCGGCGTGCTCCTCCAGCGTCTGCCAGCCGCCCAGCTTGCCCACGACGGCGGAGCGCATGAGCTCGGCCTCGAGCACCACCGACATCGGCGAGCGGCTCACGACGCGCCCGTTGAGCTTGAGCCGCCCGAGCCGCTCGGCCGCGCCCGCCAGGAGCTGCCGGTGCCGGCGTCGCGGCAGGCCGAGCTCCCGCAGCAGCTGCCGGTACAGCTCCCGCTCGCCCCGGATCTGCTCGGCCACCTCCGCCAGCTCGGCGTGCAGGGGCAGGTCGACGTAGTCGCCCACCATCCGCTCGATCCGCCCCAGGCCGGCCGTCGCGCCGGTGAAGTGGTCCGAGAGGTACAGCCCGAGGAGCTCCCGGTCCACCTGCGCCGGGACGGCCGGGTGCGCGCCGCGCAGGGGCAGCGTGGACGCCCCCGCGGGGCGCGTGGCCGTCGGCCGCAGCGGGGCGGACGCCAGCCCGCGCCCCTCGGCGATCCCCTGGACGACCTCCTGGAGGGCGTCGGCCGCCGACCGCCCGGCCCTCCAGTCCAGCTCCCGGAACGCCCGGCGGGTGTCCATCACGGGGGCGCCCATGGCCATGTCCACCCAGCCCGGGTCGGCGGCGACGACGCGCGCCGCGTACGCGAGGGAGACGACGGCGCGCACCGCGGCGGGCGGCACCTCCACCAGCCGCCCGTGGTCCACGAGCCGCGCGAGGTCGGCGCCGCGCAGCAGGTCCGCGGCGGCCACGTTGAACGCGCCGCCCGCACGGCGCAGCAGCACGAGCCGGTACGCGTCCGCGGCGTCGTCGGCGTGCACGGCCTGCAGCCGCAGCCCGGCGGGCAGCGGCAGCAGCGGCGGGCGGCCGTGCCGCAGCAGGCCCACCGGCAGCACGCGGCCGACGAACAGCCGCGTCACCTCCGCGCCCGCGTCGCCCTGGAAGACGAGGGCGGTCCGCAGCCGGGCGACCGTCACCTCGGGGTGCTCGCGCTCGAGGTCGTCCAGCACGTCCTCCTGCGCCGCCTTGTCGACGCTGTAGTGCGAGGTCGCGATGCCGTCCGCGGGCCAGTCCTCGGCGTGCGGCAGGTCGTCGTCGACCGGCGAGTACACGCCGACGGACGACGCGACCACCAGGTGCGGCACCCCGGCGGCGACGACCGCGCGGCCCACCCGGCGCGTGCCCTCCACGTTGACCGTGCGCAGCAGGTCCCGGTCGCGGTTCGGCTGGATCAGCCAGGCGAGCTGGACGACGGCGTCCGCGCCGCGGAACAGCGCCGTGAGCCGTTCGACGACGTCCCGCTCGTCGTCGCCCGCCAGGTCGACGGCCGCCCACTCGGCGTGCCGGTACGGCTCGGCCGTGCGGTCCGGCAGGCGCCGCGCCACGCCCAGCAGCGACGTCACCTCCGGCTCGTCCGCCAGCGCGCGCAGCAGCGCCGTCCCGACGTTCCCCGTCTGCCCCACCACAACCACCCGCATGCCCCACACCGTGGCACCGGGGGCCGGTGCCCGCAGACGGACCGCGTCGTGCCAGGTGACGGTTCAGCCCGTGAGCACGTCTTGGCCGCGGCGCAGCACGACGACGAACGCCCCGGCCACGAGGTGGTCGTCGCCGGAGCGCGTCCGCGCGTCGCGCACGACGTCGCGGAGCCGGTCGAGCGACCGCGCGAAGTCCGCGCCGGGATCCTCGGCGGCGCCGTCGTCCCCGGCGTGCTCCGGGTCGCGCAGCGCCCGCGCGAAGGAGCGCAGCGCCGTCGCGAGCTCGGGGCGCAGCCTCGGCCCGAGGGCGACGTCGTCGCGCCCGGTGCCCTCCCACCCGACGAGCAGCCGCACCACCTCGTCGACGACCTCCGCCGTCGTCCCGAGCACCTCCGCCCGCCGGGCCTGGGACCGCACGCGCTCCCCGTGCCGGCGGGCGCGCGGGTTGCCGCGGGACGCCTCGCGGGCGCGGGCGACCGTCGCGCGGGCCCCCTCGATCGTGGGGTGCAGCGCGTGCCGGCGGCGTTCCCACTCGTCCGCGTCCAGCGGGCCCTCGTCGTCGAGCCAGCCGGCCAGGTCGTCGAGCTGGACCACGAGGGCGTCGCGCAGCGCGCCCAGGGCGAGGTCGGAGGGGGTGATCGGCAGCGGGGGCAGCACGAGGTTCACCGCCATGCCGATGGCCGCCCCCACCACGACCAGGCCGGCGAACGCACCGACGTACTCGGCGTCCTGCCCCTGGCCCAGCACGAGCACGAACAGGGCCGAGTTGGCCACCCACACGCCCATGTCGCCGAGCACGCGCCACCCGGCGCACAGCAGCGCGACGCCGACGACGAGCGCCACCGACAGCGCCCCGGGCTCGAGCACGGCGTCCGCCGCGAGCGCGATCCCGGCGCCGAGGAGCAGCGAGCCGACGGTCTGCAGGGACTCGCGCGCCGACCTGGCCAGGGTGCCGGCCGTCGCGACCACCGCGCCGAGCGGCGCGTAGTAGGGGTACTCCGAGAACGGCGCGGGCGCGAGCACCGCGACCACCCACGCGAGCGCCGCCGCCAGCGCGCCCCGCAGCGCGAGGGACCACCGGGGGTGCCGCAGCCAGGCGCGGTGCAGGGCGGAGGCCAGCCGCCGCGCTGCGGTCATCCGAGCCCCGCCGGCAGCTCGGCGTAGCCGGGCGCGAGGCGCAGGCGCGGGGTGCCGTCGTCGGCGGCCGGGTCGGCCTCGACGGCCGCGACGTCCTCCCAGCGGGCGAGGAACGTGCCGCGGTGCCGGCGGCGCACGAGCTGCGGGACCGGCCACGGCGACCGGACGTCGGTCCGCTCGTACCCGTGGAACGACCCGGCGCCGCGCGGCCCGACCAGCACCCCGACCAGCCGCGCGCCGCCGACGGCGTCGCGACGTGCCCGCGCGCTCATCGGGGCGTCGTGCCCGGCCTCCTCGCGGTCCTCACGGCCACCCGGGCCCTCCTCGGGCTCGTCCACGACCTCGAGCGCGAGGCGGACGTCGACGACCACGCCCAGCGGGGCGCCGTCCGGCCCCAGCACGCGCGCGTCGAGGAGGTCGCCCACGTTCACGACCCGGCCTCCGGGTCGTGCCGGCCGCCGGGGATGCGCGCGATCAGCCGGTCGCGCACCCAGCGCTCCACCCACACCGCGTCGAGCCGGTCCGAGGGCACGGTGAGCTCGACCGCCGTGCCGACGTGCCCGACGTCGTCCCACGCGATGCGCGGCAGGCGGCTGTCGGGCACGCGCCCGCCGAAGAGGCGCGTCGCCAGCACGGGGCCGAGGAGGATCGCGCCGACGTGCACCTCCCGGCCCGCCTCGACCTCGCCGCCGTCCGGCCCGGCGAGCGCCAGGTCGTCGACCGCCCCGACGGGCTCGCCGTCCGGGTCCAGCACCTGCCGGCTCAGCAGGTGCAGACGCGCGTCGACGAGGCGCACCTCTCCCCTCGGGTGGTTCATGACCCCGCTCCCGTCGCGATCATCAGGGGGATCGCCGCGACCGCCGCGACGACCACGATCACCAGGTACACCGTGCCCAGCGCGTTGACCACCCGCCCGTTGACGTGCTCGCCCATGTACTCCGGGTCGTTGGCGACCACGAGGATCGGCACGTACGTCAGCGGCAGCGCGACGGCGGAGAACACCACCGACATCTCGGTGACCGCCACCGGGTCCACGCTCGTCATGAGGATCCCGACGGCGAGCAGCAGCGCCACGATCATCGTGAGGTGGAAGCGCGCCGCCCGCGCGGGCCGGCGGAACTTCCCCCACGACCAGCCGAGGTACTGCGCCAGCGTGTACCCGCTGGACAGCGCGGTCTCGAGCGCCGCGCCGAACGTGGCGGCGACGATCCCGAGGATGACGACGGCGAGCAGCAGCACCCCGCCCGCCTGCGCGACCGGCAGCACGATCTGCGACAGCGACGACACCTCGATGCCCGCCGGCATGAGCACGACGGCGGCGCAGCCGGCGATCGCGAGCGAGAGCAGGCCGCCGAGAGGGAAGCCGAGCAGCACGTTGAGGCGGTTGGTGCCGAGGTCCTTGGCGGTCCACCGCTCCTCGACGGCGCCGGAGGAGAAGAAGAACACCTCGTACGGCGTCATCGCCGCGCCGAACAGCGCGATCGCGTAGTACCAGTACGACGCCGGGTGCTCCGTGCCCGGCGGCGACGGCGGGACCGCCTGGCGCAGCAGCTCGCCCCAGTCCGGGCCGAGCTGGAACAGCGCGATCGCGAAGCCGACGAGCAGCAGCCCCATGAGCCCGGCGACGTTCTCCAGCACCTGGAACTTCACGCGCCACAGGACCAGCCACACCGCCAGCGCCGCGACCGGGATCCACAGGCGCGGCTCGACGCTGCTCGCGAGGTGCAGCGCGAGCGCGATGCCGCCGACCTCGGCGGTCAGCGTGAGCAGGTTGATCGCGAACGAGGCGACGAGGTTCGCCCCGGCGGCCCGGGGCCCGAGCCGTTCGCGGATGATCTCGAACGTCGCGCGGCCGCTCACCGCCGCGACGCGCCCCGCCATGCTCGCGAACAGGACGATGCCCACGACGCCGAGCACCACCACCCAGGCGAGCGACATGCCGAACCGGGACCCGACGACCGCGTTGGTCACCAGGTCCCCGATGTCGACGAACCCGCCGATGGCCGTGAGGATGCCGAGCGCGGCGGCGAGCAGCCTCTTCACGGCCCACCCGCCTCGGCCAGGGCGGCGTCGACGGCGACCGTGGCGGAGCCGAGCTCGGCGAGCAGCTCGTCGGCGTCGGCCGGCACGGTGGCGGCGTCGTCGAGGTCGCCACCCGAGCGGGCCGCCACCCACTCGCGGGCGGTCACCACGACGTCGGACACGTCGCCCACGGCCTTCAGCCCGGTCGTGCGCTGCCCGGACGACGCGGCGTCGGGCGGCACGAGGGTGGTGAGCGCCGACTCGGCGTCGTCGAGCACGCGGAGCTGGTCGAGCAGCACGGTGTCGGCCACGGGACCGGTGATCCGCCCGTCGTCGAGCAGGCCGACGGCGATCCGCGCCGTCTCGCCCGCGGAGCCGGCCTCCGCGAGCGCGTCCGCCACCGCCGCCGTCGCCTGGCCGGGCTCCTGCCGGCTCGGGACGCAGCCGGCGAGCGCGAGGACCACCATCGCCACGACGCCACCGGCCGCGAGCCGTCGTCGTCCTGTCCGCCGCATCACGTCCCGATGATCGGCACGCCGCCGCCTGCACGCACGTCGGCGCTGCTCAGGGGCGTTCCCAGCGACCGCCCACCCCTCGCAGCCGGTTCCCAGGCCGCCCTCAGCGCCTCCCTGAACGGGAGGTGTCCACTGGGTGTCCTTCCCACCCACGGACCACGACCGGTCCCCGTCCCCCGGAGCCCGCATGCCTCCCGCAGCCCTGTACGCCGTCGACCTCGTCGCTGTCGCGATCCTGACGTTCGCCCTCTACTTCCCCCGGCACCGCCGCCGCGACCTCGTGGTCGCCTACCTCGGCGTCAACGTCGGCGTGCTGGCGGTGTCGGCCGTGCTGGCGTCGAGCTCGATCGCCGCCGGCCTCGGGCTGGGCCTGTTCGGCGTGCTGTCGATCATCCGGCTGCGCTCGGACGAGCTGTCCCAGCGCGAGGTCGCGTACTACTTCGCGGCCCTCGCGCTGGGCCTGCTCGGCGGCCTGGGCACGTCGGCGGGCTGGCTCGGCGTGGCCGGGTCCGCGCTGATCCTCGTCGTCATGGCCGTGGCCGACCACCCGCGCCTCCTCGCGCGGCACGGCGCGCAGACGATCGTGCTCGACCGCGCCGTCGTCGACCGCACGGAGCTGACCGCCCACCTCGAGGCGCTGCTGGGCGCCCGCGTGCGGTCCGTGTCCGTGCAGGAGATCGACCTCGCCGACGACACGACGCGCGTCGAGGTCCGGTACGACCTGCCGCGCGACGGCGGCCGGCCCGTCACCGCCCCCGCCGACGTGCTGGCGGTGACCCGATGAGCGCCGCGGCCGTCGTCGCCCGGGGGCTCGCGGACGCCGTCCCGGTCGGCCTCGCCGAGCTCGACGCCACCGCCGCGCTGCAGACCCGCGTGGACCGCAAGTACGTGCTCACCCCCGCCGAGGTCGCGGCCCTGCTCGCGACGCTCGCCGCGCACGGCCCGCGCGTGCTGGAGATCGACGGCGACCGGTCGTTCACGTACGCCTCGACCTACTACGACACGGCCGACCTGCTGACGTTCCGCCTGGCGGCCCGCCGGCGGCGCCGGCGGTTCAAGGTCCGCACCCGCACCTACGTCGACACCGGCAACGCCACGTTCCTCGAGGTCAAGACGCGCGCCGCCCGCGGCGTCACCGTCAAGGAGCGCCGCCCGTGGGAGCTCGCGACGCCGCTGGCCGGGGAAGGGCTCGACTTCGTCGACGACCGGCTCGCCGCCGCCCGCCTCGACGCTCCGCCGTCGACGCACCTCGCCCCCGTGCTGTGCTCCGCGTACCGGCGCACCACGGTGCTGCTGCCCGACGCCCGCCTGACCCTCGACACCGGCCTGCGGTGGCGGCTCGCCGCCCCCGACGGCGCCGGCGACGGCCGGGCCTCCGCCGACGTCGGCGACCTCGTCGTCGTCGAGACCAAGGCCGGCACCGCGCCGTCGTCCGCCGACCGCGCCCTGTGGCGCGCCGGCCACCGGCCCGACCGCATCTCCAAGTACGCGACCGGCCTCGCCACCCTGCGGCCAGACCTGCCCGACCACCCCTGGCGCCGCCTGCGGCGCGAGCGGCTCGACGTCGCCTGACCTCACCACCCGAGAGGACCCGACCATGCACCTCCCCCGCCCGAAGAAGACCCTCTGCACCCGTGCCGCCTCGACTCGCGCCATGGCGCTCGTCGCCGCGGGGAGCCTGACCCTCGGCGCGCTCGCCGCATGCAGCGACGGCTCCGCGACCGCGGCGTCGGGCGGCTCCGGCACCACCGCCGCCGAGCTCACCGCGACGGACAACTCCGGCCGGTCCGCCCAGGACGTCCTCGCCGAGAACCTGTCCTCCGACGGGACCGCGGCCCTCGCCGACCAGACCTGGGACACGGCCGACGAGGTCGCCGTCTCGCTGGACGGCGACTCTGCGTCGGTGTCAGCGACGGCCTCCGGCGACGGCGTCACGGTCGACGGCTCGACCGTCAGGATCACCGCGCCCGGCACGTACCGGGTCTCCGGGACGCTCGACGACGGCCAGGTCGTGGTCGACTCGTCGGCCGACGGCGTCGTGCGCCTCGTGCTCGACGGCGCGGACGTCACGAGCTCGACCGGCGCGGCGATCGACGTGCAGGACGCCGACCATGTGTCCGTGGTGCTCGCCGACGGCTCCACCAACCGGCTCGAGGACGCCACCGAGTACGCGGACACGACGTCGGAGAACGCGGCGAACGCCGCCCTGTACTCGACCGCCGACCTGGCGATCTCCGGCGGCGGCGCGCTCGACGTCGTCGGGAACGCGAACGACGGCATCACCGGCAAGGACGGGCTCGTCATCGCGAGCGGGACCATCTCTGTCGACGCCGCCGACGACGCGATCCGCGGCAAGGACTACCTCGTGGTCAGCGGCGGCACGATCGACGTCACCGCGGGCGGCGACGGGCTGAGGTCCGACGCCGACGACGACGTCACGGCCGGCTACGTCGCGCTCACCGGCGGCGACGTCACGGTCGACGCCGGCTCCGACGGCGTGCAGGGCTTCACCGACGTCGCGATCACGGACGGCGCCCTCACCGTGACCGGCTCCGAGGAGGGCATCGAGGCCGCGACCATCGCCCTGTCCGGCGGCGACGCGGACGTCACCTCCACCGACGACGGCCTCAACGCCACGGTCAAGGAGGCCGAGGACGACACGACCGACGAGACGAACGACGACACGACGGACGACACGGCCGACGGGCAGCAGGCGCAGCCGGAACCGCCGGCGGAGGGCGAGCTGCCCCAAGGCGGCGGGGGCGGGGGCGGGGGCGCCCCCATGGACCAGGTGGTCGTGGGCGCTTCGGTGACGATCACGGGCGGCACGCTGCGCGTGGACGCGGAGGGCGACGGCCTGGACTCCAACGGCGTCGCCGCGATCAGCGGCGGGGACGTCGTCGTCGAGGGCCCGACGAACGGCGGGAACGGCGCGCTCGACGTCGCCGGGGACCTGGACGTCTCGGGCGGCACGCTGCTCGCCGTCGGCTCCTCGGGCATGGCGCAGGCCCCGGCCGAGGGCTCGTCCCAGGGCTGGGTGGCGCTGACCGCCGACGCCACGCTCGAGGCCGGCACCGAGGTCGCGGTCGTGGACGCCGACGGCACGCAGGTCGCGGCGATCACGCTGTCGAAGACCGCGCAGTCCGTCGTCGTCAGCGGCCCCGAGCTCGCCGACGGCGACACGTACACCCTCACCGCCGACGGCGACGAGGTCGGCACCGCCACGGCGGGCGAGGCCCCGGCCGGCGGCATGGGCGGCGGCCCCGGCGGCGCCGCTCCCGACGGCTCCACCGACCAGGGCGGCCAGACCGACCAGTCGTCGTCGGGCGCCTCCGCGAGCTGACGCCGAGGTAGTCCGAGGCTCGCCGAGGTAGTCCGAGGCTCGCCGAGGTAGTCCGAGGCTCGCCGAGGTAGTCCGAGGCTCGCCGAGGTAGTCCGAGGCTCGCCGAGGTAGTGGTCTGGTCCACTACCTCGGCAGGGTCCGGACTACCTCGCGGCTGTGTGAACTACCTCGCCGGGTGAGGGCTACCTCGCAGGACCGAGTGGGCCCGGCAGCGGCGTCGTACGCTCGAAGGCGTGCAACCCGTGCCCCGGCCGCTCGCCCCGACGTACCAGGACCGGCGGTGGGAGCTCCCGCCCGACGCCGTCGTGCACCACGGCACGGTGGACGACGCCGTCCGGCTGCTGACCGGCCGCACCGTCACCGCGCTGACGGGCGCGGGCGTGTCCACCGACTCGGGCATCCCCGACTACCGCAGCCCGGACTCGCCCAAGCGCGCGCCGATGACGTACCAGCAGTTCGTCGCCGACGAGGCGTTCCGCCGTCACTACTGGGCCCGCAACCACGTGGGCTGGCAGGTGGTGCACCGCACGGAGCCCAACGCGGGGCACCGCGCGCTCGCGCGGCTGGAGGAGCGCGGGGTGGTGCGCGGCGTCATCACGCAGAACGTGGACCTACTGCACGAGGACGCGGGGTCCCGGCACGTCATCGACCTGCACGGCCGCTACGACCGCGTGATCTGCCTGACGTGCGGCCGCGTCATCAGCCGCGCGCGCCTCGCGGAGCGGCTCGACGCGCTCAACCCGGGCTTCGTCGAGTCGGTGCTCGAGGACGGCGCCACGGTCGCGGACATCGAGACCGCGCCCGACGCCGACGCCGTCATCGAGCAGACGAGCCACTTCGTGCCCGCGGCGTGCGAGTTCTGCGGCGGGGTGCTCAAGCCCGAGATCGTGTACTTCGGCGAGAACGTGCCGCGCGAGCGGGTGCAGCGCGCGTACGCGCTGGTGGACGACGCCGACGCGCTGCTCGTGGCGGGCACGTCGCTCACCGTGATGAGCGGGCTGCGGTTCGTGCGGCACGCGGCCAAGGCCGGCAAGCCGGTGGTCATCGTCAACCGCGGCGAGACGCGCGGCGACCCCCTGGCCACCGTCAAGGTGGACGACGGCGTCACGGAGACGCTCGTCGCGCTCGCCGACCGGCTCTGACGACGGCGGCCGGGCGCTGCTAGGACGCCGAGACGAGGCGGCAGCCGCGGACGCTCTCGGCGTCCAGCAGGCTGCCGTCGCCCCCGGGGACCACGGGCAGCGCGCCGCGCGCCAGCCCGCCGAGGTAGACGGCGGCCTCCGCGCCGGCCTCGGCGGCGTCGGCCTTGCGGCGCCGCACGTCGATCCGGGTGACGGTCACGGCGTGCTCGCCGGACGGCAGGTGCAGCACGGCGGCCTGGCCGACGCGCACCCGCCCCGACGTCACGGTGCCGGTGAACGCGTGGCCCCGCGTCGGGACGGCGAACACGGTGTCCACGACCAGCTCGAACGGCTCGGCGGGGCCGGGCGAGGCCGACGTCCGGCGCGAGAAGATCCCCATGGCCGACGACGATATCCGGCGCGCGGCCGTGCCTCCGTCAGGGCACCAGGTACGCGACGTCCCCGTTGGACGACCGGACCTCCACGGTGCGATCGGCCTCCGGGTCCGTGGGCCCCTCGATGGTCTGCTCGCCGTTGGCCGTGTCGATCGTGAGCCGCACGGGCTCGCCGTCGCCGACGACGGTGACGTCGCCGTTGCTGGACTCGGCCCGGACGTCGCCGGTCACGCCGGCGACGTCGACCCGGCCGTTGCTCGTGTCCGCGTCGAGGGAACCGTCGACGCCCGTCACCTCGACCGACCCGTTCGCCGTGGTCGCGACGACGTCGCCCACGGCCCGGTCGACGACGACGTCGCCGTTGCTGGAGCCGGCGTCGAGCCCGCCGCCCGCGCGCGTGACCTCGACGTCGCCGTTGCTCGACCGCAGCTCGGACCCGCCGGTGACGCCGGACGCGACGACGTCGCCGTTGGAGGTCCGCACGACCAGCGTCGTGCCGGCCGGCAGGGTGACGGCCAGGTCGCCGGAGCACCGGCCGGGGATCCACCGCAGGCCCTCGCACTCGTGCCGCACGGTGAGCCGGTCGGCGCCCTCCTCGGCGCGGTAGGTCGGGCTCGTGAGGCCGGCCCGCGCGATCTTGTCGACCTCGACCGACGACCCGCCGTCGGCGGCGCGGACGGTCACGTCGCCGTCGGCGACCAGCTCGACCGTGCCGGGCGCGGCGTACGTCTCGTGCTCCGTGGTGGTGCTCGCGACCGCGCGGTCCACGAGGAACAGGGCGCCCCAGGCCACGGCGAGCAGGCCGACGACGATGCCGGTGACGAGCAGCGCGCGCCCCACGGGGCCCCGGTGCGGCTCCTGCGGCACCGGTGGCGTGGGCACGGGGGCGGGGGCGGGTCCGGTGGTGGGTCCGGTGGAGGTCATGGTCGTGCTCCGTTCTGGTCGAGCCAGCGCAGCACCGCGAGCACGCGGCGGTTGTCGTCGGCGTCGGGCGGCAGCCCGAGCTTGGTGAGGATGCTGGTGACGTGCTTCTCGACGGCGGGCATGCCGACGACGAGGCGGTCCGCGATCGCGGTGTTGGAACGGCCCTCGGCCATGAGCGCGAGCACCTCGCGCTCGCGGCGCGTGAGCTGGTCGAGGTCGGAGCGGCGGCTGCGGGCGATGACCTGCGTGACCACCTCGGGGTCGATGACGGTGCCGCCGCCCGCCACGCGGGAGACGGCGTCGAGGAACGCGTCGACGTCGGCCACCCGGTCCTTGAGCACGTACCCCAGGGCGTGCGCGCCGCGGGCGAGCAGCTCGGAGGCGTAGCGCTGCTCGACGTACTGCGACAGCACCAGGACGGGCAGGTCCGGGTACAGGCTGCGCAGGTGCAGCGCGGCGCGCAGGCCCTCGTCGGTGTGCGACGGCGGCATCCGGACGTCGGTGACGAGGAGGTCCGGCAGCTCGGCGCCGGGCCGCGACAGGGCGGCGACGAGCTCGTGGGCGGTGCGGTGGCCGGTCACGGTGTGACCCTCGGCGACCAGCAGCCGGGAGAGGCCGTCCAGGAGGAGCACGGAGTCCTCCGCGATCACGATGCGCACGGCACCTCCACGGTCAGTCGGGTGCCCGCACCGGCGGGGCTGTCCAGGTCGAAGACGCCGTCGAGCGCGGCGACCCGCCCGCGCAGCCCGGCCAGGCCGCTGCCGGGCGACGGCTCCGCGCCTCCCCGGCCGTCGTCCTCGACGACGACGCGCAGGCGGGCGTCGTGGTCCCCACCGTCGTCCACGACGTCGGCGCGCACCCGGACGGAGCGCGCGTCGGCGTGCTTGGCGACGTTGGTCAGCGCCTCGGCGACGACGAAGTACGCCGCGGCCTGCGCCGCGGAGCCGGCCCGGGAGACGTCGGCGGACGCCTCCACCCGCACGGGCACGGGGCTGCGCGCGGCCAGCGCGGAGAGCGCCGCGTCGAGCCCCCGGTCGGACAGGACGGCGGGGTGGATGCCGCGCACGAGGTCGCGCAGCTCGGCGAGCGTCGCCTTCACCTCGTCGTGCGCGTGCTCGAGGGCCGCGGCGGACGCGGCCGGGTCGCGCTCGGCGATCCGGCGGGCCACGCCGAGCTCCACCCCGAGCGCGACCAGGCGCTGCTGGGCGCCGTCGTGCAGGTCCCGCTCGATGCGGCGGCGCTCGGCGTCGGCGGCCGCGACGGCCTGGGACCGCGTCTCGGTGAGGACGGCGGCGCGCTCGGCCGCCGCCGTCGCCGCGTGC
>NZ_JBHVBO010000009.1:0-54073 GCF_042668085.1 Isoptericola sp. NPDC057391
GTCGCGGTGCGCCCCTCGTCGCTTTTGCCTGAGAGGATCTGACCATGGCCAGCTTCGTCGATCGCGTGGTGCTGCACGCCGTGGGCGGTGACGGCGGCCACGGCGTCGCGTCGATCCGCCGCGAGAAGTTCAAGCCCCTGGCGGGGCCCGACGGCGGCAACGGCGGCGACGGCGGCACCGTGAAGCTCGTCGTGGACCCGCAGGTGACGACGCTGCTCGAGTACCACCACTCGCCGCACCGCCGCGCCACCAACGGCACGCAGGGCATGGGCGACGACCGGGACGGCGCCAACGGCGGCGACCTCCTGCTGGGCGTGCCGGACGGCACGGTCGTCAAGGACCGCGACGGCAACGTCCTGGCCGACCTCGTGGGCGTCGGCGCGGAGTACGTCGTCGCGCAGGGTGGTCGCGGCGGCCTGGGCAACCGCGCCCTCGCCTCCCCGAAGCGCAAGGCCCCCGGCTTCGCCCTCCTCGGCGAGCCGGGCGAGGAGCACGAGGTCGTCCTCGAGCTGAAGACGATCGCCGACGTCGCGCTGGTCGGGTACCCGAGCGCGGGCAAGTCGTCGCTGGTCGCGGCGATCTCCGCCGCGCGGCCCAAGATCGCGGACTACCCGTTCACGACGCTGGTGCCGAACCTCGGCGTCGTGCAGGCGGGGGAGACCCGGTACACGGTGGCCGACGTGCCGGGCCTCATCCCCGGCGCCAGCGAGGGCAAGGGGCTCGGCCTGGAGTTCCTGCGCCACGTCGAGCGCACCGCCGTGCTGGTGCACGTGCTCGACTGCGCCACCCTCGAGCCCGGGCGCGACCCCCTGAGCGACCTCGACGTGATCGAGGCCGAGCTGGCCGCGTACGCCGGCGACCTCGGCATCGAGGGCGGCCGGGTGCCGCTCACCGAGCGCCCGCGGCTCGTCGTGCTCAACAAGATCGACGTCCCCGAGGCGCGCGAGCTCGCGGAGCTGGTGCGCCCCGACCTCGAGGCGCGCGGCCTGCGGGTGTTCGAGGTCTCGACCGCCAGCCACGAAGGGCTGCGGCCGCTCACCTTCGCGCTCGGCGAGCTGGTCGAGCGCGCCCGCGCCGCCGCGCCCGCGCCGGAGCCGACGCGCATGGTGCTGCGCCCGCGCGCCGTCGACGAGTCCGGCTTCACCGTGACGGCGAAGAAGGACCACGAGGGCGTCTACTACGAGGTGCGCGGCTCCAAGCCCGAGCGCTGGGTGCGGCAGACCGACTTCAACAACGACGAGGCCGTCGGCTTCCTCGCCGACCGCCTCGCCAAGCTGGGCGTCGAGGACCGGCTCCTCAAGGCCGGCGCCGTCGCGGGCGACGAGGTCCGCATCGGGGACCCGCGCAACGCCGTCGTCTTCGACTGGGAGCCCACGCTCACCACCGGCCCGGAGCTGCTGGGCGCGCGCGGCACGGACCTGCGGCTCGACGAGAGCGCCCGGCCGACGCGCGGCGACAAGCGCCGCGAGCACCAGGAGCGCATGGACGCCAAGACGGAGGCGCGCCGCGAGCTGTGGACCGAGCGGCAGTCGGGCCACTGGACGGACCCCGACGACGACTGAGCGCCGATCCGGCGAGAATGCACAGGTGAACGCCGCCACCTCCCGCGCCAGCCTGCCCACGGCACACCGGATCGTCGTCAAGATCGGCTCGTCGTCGCTCACCGGCCCGGACGGTCACCTGGACCTGGCGGCGCTGCGCGCCCTCGTGGACGTGCTGGCCGCGCGCGCGGCGGGCGGCGCCCAGGTCGTGCTCGTGTCCTCCGGCGCGATCGCGGCCGGCATCGGGCCGCTCGGGCTGAGCGCCCGCCCCCGCGACGTCGCGACCATGCAGGCCGCCGCCATGCTGGGCCAGGGCCAGCTCGTGGCCCGGTACACCGAGGCGTTCGCCGCGCACGGGCTGCAGATCGGGCAGGTGCTGCTCACCGCGGAGGACACGGTGCGGCGGTCGCGGTACCGCAACGCGCAGCGCTCCCTGGAGCGGCTGCTCGCGCTCGGGGTCGTGCCGGTCGTCAACGAGAACGACGCCGTGACCACCGACGAGCTCACCTTCGGCGACAACGACCGGCTGGCGGCCCTCGTGTCGCACCTCGTGCGCGCCGACGCCATGGTGCTGCTCACCGACGTCGACGGCCTGCACGACGCGCCGCCGTCGCGCCCCGGCGCCCGGCGCATCGCCCACGTGGCGGACCTGGCGGACCTGTCCGGGGTCGAGGTCACCGCGCGGGGGAGCGCGGTCGGCACGGGCGGCATGGTCACCAAGCTCGAGTCGGCCCGGATCGCGACCGGCGCCGGCGTGCCGGTCGTGCTCACCAGCGCGCGGAACGTCGCGGCCGCCCTGGCGGGCGAGGACGTGGGCACGTTCTTCGCGGTGACCGGCCGGCGCACGACGGCGCGGCGGCTGTGGATCGCGCACGCGGCCCAGGCCCACGGCCGCCTCCACCTCGACGACGGCGCGGCGCGCGCGGTGCTCGGCGGTCGCGCGTCGCTGCTGCCCGCGGGCGTCACGCGCGTCGAGGGCTCGTTCGAGGCGGGCGACCCGGTGGAGCTGGTCGCGCCCGACGGCGCGGTCGTGGCGCGCGGGCTCGTCGCGTTCGACTCGGGCGAGCTCCCGGGCCTGCTCGGCCGCTCGACGTTCGACCTGCGGGCCGAGCTCGGGGAGGGGTACGACCGGGAGGTCGTGCACCGCGACGACCTGGTGCTCGAGCACCGCCGATGAGCTGGACCCGATGAGTTCGGCCGGCCGCCGCCGTCCGTAGGTGCAGCGGCGCGCGCCGGAGCGTGCCACCGGACCCAGGAGGTCGGCATGCGCCGTCCGCACCACGTCACCGCCGTCACCACCGCCTTCGTCACCGCCCTCGTCACCGGGGTCACGGCGCTCGCCGTCGGCCCGTCGGCGTCCGCCGCACCATCGGCCCCGCCGGCTGCCCCGTCGTCGGCCGCGCCGTCCGAGTGCGCGCCGACCGGCCCGGGCGTGACGGAGTACTGCGGCGAGCTGGCGGGTGCCCGCTACCGCGTACAGGTCCCGGACGACTGGAACGGCACCCTGGTCCTGTTCAGCCACGGCCACTACCCGTCCGAGTTCTTCGCCGGCTTCCCCGTGCCGCACCTCCTGGGCAACCAGGAGCTCAGCGAGGACATGCTCACCGACCACGGGTACGCGGTGGCGGCCTCGCTGTTCCAGGGCGAGGGCCTCGACTTCACGGTGCCGACCGCGGTGGCCGACCAGTCGCGGCTGCTCGACTGGTTCTCCGGGCACGTGGCCGAGCCGGAGCGCACCCTCACGTACGGGCAGTCGATGGGCGCGGTCACCGCGCTCAAGCACGCGGAGACGGAGCCGGAGCGGATCGACGGCGTGCTCACCGTGGGCGGCGCCCTCGACTGGGTCGGCCACCTCGACGCGATCCTCGACGTCAACGCCGCGACCCGCGCCCTCCTCACGGACGGCACCGACGCCCAGGGGAACCCCATCGAGCTGGTCGAGTCCGCCGACGGCGAGGCCAGTCGCGACGCGCTCGTGGCCGCGCTCGCCGCCGCCCAGGAGACCCCCGAGGGACGGGCGCGGATCGCCCTCATCGCCTCGCTCGGCACCGTGAGCGGCTGGTACTGGATGAACGAGCCCGAGCCGCGCACCCTGGAGGACCGGGCCCGCGGCCAGGCGCAGTGGCTGATCGGCGCGTACACGCTCGGCCTCGGCCCCGCCGCGCGCGACGACCTCGAGGCGAAGCTCGGCGGCAACCCGAGCAGCACCGACCTGGACCACCTGCGCGCCCGTCTCGCCCGCTCGGGCGCCGCGCCCGAGGTCGTGGCGGCGTACGCGCGGGCCGGCCTCGACCTGCGGGCCGACCTGGCGACGCTGGAGGACGTGGAGCCGATCGAGGCCGACCCGGACGCCCGCGCGGCGATGGTCGCGCACCGTCCCGAGGGCACGACGCCGTCCCCGGTCCTCACGCTGCACACCACGGGAGACGGCGGGGCGCCGCCGTCGGCCGAGCGGTCGTTCGCGCAGCGCGTGCGCGAGGTGGGCGACCCGGGGCGGTTCCGCAGCCTGTACGTCGAGCGCGGGGCGCACCTGTCCGTGAGCCTCGCGGAGGAGCTCGTGGCGCTGCGCACGCTGGAGCGGCGCATCGACACCGGCCGGTGGCCCTCCCTCGCGCCGCGGACGCTGAACCGGGCGGCCGACTCGCTCGGGCCGGAGTACCGGGCCACGTTCGAGGTCGTCACGCTGAAGACCTTCGACCACGCCCCGGCGTTCACCCGGTTCGTGCCGCCCCGCGCACCCCGTCCCTCCTGGTGAGAGGGGTCTGCCGCCGCGCGCGCCGCCGTCGTACCCTCGGGGGATGACCACGACCCTCACGGAGGACCTGACGGCGGGTGGCTCGGGCGCCGGCACCGCGGGTGACGACGTCGCGGCCGCCGTCCGCGACGTCGCCCGGCGGTCCCAGGTCGCGTCGCGGACGCTCGCGACCGCCACCAGGGCCACCAAGGACGCCGCGCTGCACGCGCTGGCCGACGCGCTGGAGGCCGCGGCCGGCGAGATCGTGACGGCGAACGCCGACGACCTCGCCCGGGGGCGCGACCGCGGCCTGAGCGACGGGCTGCTCGACCGGCTGGCGCTCACGCCGGTTCGGATCGGCGCCATCGCCGGTGCGCTGCGCGAGCTGGCCGGCCTGCCCGACCCGGTCGGCGAGGTGGTGCGCGGCCAGACGCTGCCGAACGGCCTGCGCCTGCGCCAGCTGCGCGTGCCGATGGGCGTGGTCGGGATGATCTACGAGGCGCGCCCCAACGTCACGGTCGACGCCGCGGGCCTCGCGCTGAAGTCGGGCAACGCCGTGATCCTGCGCGGCGGCAGCGCGGCGGCCTCGTCCAACGCGGTGATCGTCGACGTGCTGCGCCGTGCACTGGAGGCCCAGGAGCTGCCCGCCGACCTCGTGCAGACCATCGACGCGTACGGTCGCCCCGGCGGTGTCGCGCTCATGCAGGCGCGCGGGCTGGTGGACGTGCTCGTCCCGCGCGGCGGCGCCGACCTCATCCGCACGGTCGTCGAGTCGTCGACCGTGCCGGTCATCGAGACCGGCGTCGGCAACGTGCACGTGTACGTGGACGCCACGGCCGACGTCGCGAACGCCGTCGAGATCGTCATGAACGCCAAGACGCAGCGGGTCGGGGTGTGCAACGCGGCCGAGACGCTGCTGGTGCACGCGGACGCCGCCGAGGCGTTCCTCCCCGCGGCGCTCGCGGCGCTCGGCGGGGCGGGCGTGGTGCTGCACGGCGACGCGCGCACGGTCGCCCTGGCGCCCGAGTCGGTCGAGGTGCTCCCGGCGACCGACGCCGACTGGGCCACGGAGTACCTCGCCCTGGAGCTCGCGGTGCGGGTCGTCGACTCGTTGGACGACGCGATCGAGCACATCCGCACCTGGTCGTCGGGGCACACCGAGGCGATCCTCACCCGGGACCTGGCCGCCTCCGAGCGCTTCGTCGCCGAGGTCGACTCGGCCGCCGTGATGGTGAACGCCTCCACGCGCTTCACCGACGGCGGCGAGCTGGGCCTGGGCGCCGAGATCGGCATCTCCACGCAGAAGCTGCACGCGCGCGGGCCGATGGGCCTGGCCGAGCTGACGACCACCAAGTGGGTCGTGCACGGCGACGGCCACGTCCGGCCCGCGTGAGAGACTGACCCCCGACCCTGCCCGTCGCGACCCGTCGCACACCCACGCACAGGAGGAACCCGTGCTGCACACCGCCGTCCAGGTGGCCCAGGAGGCCGCCGAGCACGCCGAGACCATCTCCCCGATCGCGATGGGGCTCCTCGCGTTCGGTGGCCTGGTCGCCGCGCTCGTGGTGACGTACGCCTTCCGCAACGTGTCCAACCGCCACCACTGACGGCCACCCCTCCGGTCAGCGTGAACGAGCCGTCGTCGCAGCCGCGCCGTCCGCGCCTGGGCGTGATGGGCGGCACGTTCGACCCCATCCACCACGGCCACCTGGTCGCCGCCAGCGAGGCGGCGGCGCTGCTCGACCTCGACGAGGTCGTCTTCGTCCCCACGGGCAAGCCGACCTTCAAGCAGCACCAGCGCGTGTCCCCGGCCGAGCACCGCTACCTCATGACGGTGATCGCGACGGCGTCGAACCCGCGGTTCACGGTGAGCCGGGTCGACATCGACCGTCCGGGTCTCACCTACACCGTGGACACGCTGCGGGACCTGCACGAGGAAAGACCCGACGCCGACCTGTTCTTCATCAGCGGCGCCGACGCGATCGAGCAGATCCTGACCTGGAAGGATGCCGCGCTCCTGTGGGAGATGGCACACTTCGTGGCTGTCACGCGGCCGGGGCACCAGCTCATGGTGGACGGCCTGCCCCACGACGGGGTCACGACGCTGGAGGTCCCGGCGCTGGCGATCTCGTCGAGCGACTGCCGTCGCCGGGCGCAGGCCGGCCAACCGGTGTGGTACCTGGTGCCGGACGGCGTGGTCCAGTACATCGCCAAGCACGGTCTGTATCGAGGTCTCGATGAGTGACAACAACCCGTCCCGCCCGCTGACCCGCCGCGAGATCCGCGAGCGGGAGCAGGCGGCCGCCGCCGCGCAGGCGAGCGCCGGCCCGCCGGCGCCGTCGGGGCCGGAGCACGGCGCGCCCGCCGCGAGGTCGCCGTTCGCCCCGCCCCCCGCGCAGGCGCCCGCGCCGCGGTTCCCCGCACCGGCGACCAGCGCGCCGTCGCGCCGCTCGCTCCGCGAGCAGAGCCCGGCGCCCGCCCCGGCCCCCGCGCCGATGGTGCGGCCGCCGTCCACCTCCGCCGGCGTGCGCGGGCTGGACGAGACGGGCCGGCTGGCCCCGATCCAGCGGCCCACCGGCGAGATGTCCCGCGCCGTCGCCCCGACGCCCTCGGTGCGTCCCGCGGCGCCGTCCGGCGCCCCGGCCGCGCCGCCCGCGCGCCCCTCGACCCGCCGCGACCAGGGCGCCGCCCCGACGGGCGCCGCGACCGGGCTCGGGCTGCCGCCGCTGGCGGCGCCGGCGAGCGCCCCGTCCACGGCGGCCCCGGCGGCCAGCCCGCCGGCCACGGTCGCGCCGCGCCCCGACGGCCCCGCCCGCCGTTCCCCGTTCGGGACGACCGGCACCTCCTCGCCGTTCGGCACCACGTCCGCGTCGGCGTCGGCGCCGCCCGCGCAGGCGGGCCCCGCACCGGCCCCGAGCGCGACGCCGCCGGCCGCCTCCACGTCGGTGGCGCCCCCGCTGCCCTGGGCGAGCCCGACCACCGAGCGGCCCGCGTCCGTGCCGCCGTCCCGCCCCGCGGCGGGGCCCGCGCAGCCGTCGGCCGCGCCGGAGCGCCCCGCCGCGTCGCCGTTCGACGCGCTGGTCGCGTCGGAGCAGCCCGTCCGCGCGCGCTCGGCCGCGCCGCCGGAGGACGAGGACGACGACGAGGACTGGGACGAGCCCGAGGCGTCGTACACCTGGCTGCACTACATCGTCCTCGTGGTCGTCGCGTTCGTGCTGGGGCTCCTGGTCTGGAAGCTGCTGCTCCAGGCGCCCGACGACAGCGACTTCCAGACCGACGCCGCCGCGCCCGCGGCCGCCGTCTCCCTCACGTACGAGCACCCCGGAGCCGCTGCATGACCGCTAGCCCCCGCGCCGTCGAGCTGGCGGTCGTCGCCGCCCGGGCCGCGTCGGACCGCAAGGCGCAGGAGATCATCGCGCTGGACGTGAGCGACCAGCTGGTGCTCACGGACGTGTTCCTCATCGCGTCCGGCACGAACGAGCGGCAGGTCTCGGCCATTGTGGACGCCGTCGAGGAGGCGATGTTCCTCGCGGGGTCCAAGCCGATCCGCCGCGAGGGCAAGGCGCAGGCGCGGTGGGTGCTGCTGGACTTCGGCGAGGTCGTCGTGCACGTGCAGCACGCCGAGGACCGGGTGTACTACGCGCTCGAGCGCCTGTGGAAGGACTGCCCGGCCGTCGAGCTGCCGGAGGACGCGCGCGGCGGGGACGGCGCGGCGGCCGCCGCCGAGTACGGCGACGGCGAGGGCGACGGCGCGATCCGTCTCGCGGGCGACGAGTGACGGCCGGCACCGTCGTCCTGCTGCGGCACGCCCGCACCGCCTACAACGCGTCGCTGCGGCTGCAGGGGCAGATCGACATCCCGCTCGACGAGGTCGGGCGCTGGCAGGCGACGGAGGGCGGTTCCGCCCTCGCGTCGTCGCACCGGGCGACGCGCATCGTGTCGTCCGACCTGGGCCGCGCCGTCGAGACGGCGGCCGCGTACGCGGAGGCGCTCGGCGGGGCGCCCGTCGTCACGGACGAGCGACTGCGCGAGCGCGGTTTCGGCGCCTGGGAGGGCCTCACCGGCGCGGAGCTGCAGGAGCGATGGCCCGAGGAGTATGCGGCCTGGCGCCTGGGCGCCGAGCCCGTGGGCGCGGGGGCCGAGACGAAGGCGGCGGTCGCGCAGCGCATGGCCGAGGCCGTGGCCGGGCACGCCGCGGACCTGGACGACGACGCGACGCTCGTCGTGGTCTCGCACGGCGCCGCCATCTCGCTGGCGGTCACGGCGCTGCTCGGGCTCGACCCGACCACCTGGCGCGGGCTCGCGGGCATGCACAACGTGCACTGGTCGCACCTGCACCGTGCGGGCGAGGGGGCCGTGCCGGCCTGGCGCCTCGTGGCGCACAACGTGGGCGCGGGCTACCCGCTGGACCGCTGGCAGGCGGGGCCGGACTGGAATTTGGAACCTGGCCCGAAGTCTGCCTAAGATATCGACGTTCCCGAGGGGCGCAAGCCCGGAGGAACACACCGAATCAGACGAATCGCCCGGTCGCCGCCGGCCGCGAGAGTCGGTTCTCGGGGCTGTGGCGCAGCTGGTAGCGCACCTGCATGGCATGCAGGGGGTCAGGGGTTCGAGTCCCCTCAGCTCCACCCCGTCGAGAAGGCCCGGAACCTCATGGTTCCGGGCCTTCTTGCGTGACCAGGGGTTTCACGGTGCGGGACGCCCTTGCGCCGGCGCCGTGGTCGCCTAAGGTCGGACCTGCGGTCGCGTCGTCGGCCGTCACATCTGAAGACACCCATGACAGGGGAGCGCCGTCGAAGGGGCGCTGAGAGTGCGGGCACAGCCGCAGACCCTTGGAACCTGCTCCGGTTAGCACCGGCGAAGGGAGTTACCTGGAATGTCCGCGCCCGAAACCGCTTCGCGCCCCGTGCGCAGCACCCTCCGCGCGTCCCTGCGGTACCGCACCGTCGACCTCGTCACGGTGGCCATGCTCGGCGTGGCCGTCGGCGTCGTCTTCTGGGGCTGGACCCAGCTCTACCACCTGCTCTCCGCCGGGCTGGCGGTCGCGTTCCCGCCGGCCACCGGGCTGCTCGGCGGCGGCTGGCTGCTCGGCGGCGTGCTGGGCGGGCTGATCGTCCGCCGCCCCGGCGCGGCGCTGCTCACCGAGGTCGTCGCCGCCAGCGTCGAGGCCCTGCTCGGTGCCGGCTGGGGCTTCTCGGCGATCGTCTCCGGCGTCGTCCAGGGCGTCGGCGCCGAGCTCGTGCTCGCCCTGTTCCTCTACCGCCGCTTCGGCACCGCAGTCGCGGCCATGGCGGGCGCGGCGGCGGGCGCGTGCGGCGCCGTCTACGAGTGGTTCGCGTACTACCCGGACTGGGAGTGGAGCTTCCGGCTGGCGTACCTCGGCCTGTTCGCGCTGTCCGGCGCGCTGCTCGCCGGCCTCGGGGGAGCGGCGCTCGTGCGCGCCCTCGCCCGGGCCGGCGTGCTCGACGCGTTCGGGCCGGGGCGCGACCTCGCCGACCGTGCCGTCGACCGCTCCCCGGCCTGACGGCGTGGCGCGCGACGACGTCCGGGCGCGCGTGCGGGGGCTGCGCTGGCGGCCCACCGGGCGCGCGGCCCCGACGATCGAGGGCCTCGACCTCACCGTCGGCGTGGGGGAGCGCGTCGGGCTGGTCGGCCCCAGCGGGACGGGCAAGTCGACCGTGCTGCACGCCCTGGCCGGAGTGCTGGGTGACCCGCTGCCCGGCGAGCTGTCCGGCACCGTGCACGTGGACGGCGGGGTGGGCCTCGTCCCGCAGGACCCGGGATCCGCGGTCGTCGCGGCACGGATCGGACGGGACGTCGCCTTCGGCCCCGAGAACGCCGGCCTACCGCGGGCGGAGATCCGGCGCCGCGCCGGTGAGGCCCTGGACCGGGTCGGGCTGCGGTACCCGCCCGAGCGGCCGACGTCGGCCCTCTCGGGCGGGGAGCTGCAGCGGCTCGCGCTCGCGGGGGCGCTGGCGTGCGCACCCGGCCTGCTGCTCCTGGACGAGCCGACCGCGATGCTCGACCCCGCCGCCGCGGACGAGGTGCGCGCCGCCGTCGTCGGGGCCCTGGAGGGCACGGACACGTCCCTCGTCGTGGTCGACCACCACGTCGGGCCGTGGCTCGAGCGCCTCGACCGCGTCGTGGTGCTCGGGCCCGGCGGCCGGGTGACGCATGACGTCGCACCCGCCGCGCTGCGGGACGGCCCGACCGGCCTGCGGGACGAGCTGACCCGCGCGGGGGTCTGGCTGCCGGGCGTGCCGGCGCCCGCGCCGCTGGAGGTGCCCGGGGCCCTGGTGGCGCCGGACGGAACCGGGCCGGAGGTCGCGGCCGACGGGCTCGTCGTCGACCTCGTCACCCGCGGCCTGCGGGGACGCACCACGACACGCGCCCTGGACGGGGCGTCCGTGCGGCTGCCAGCGGGGGCGCTCACCGCCGTCACGGGGCCGTCGGGCGCGGGGAAGTCGACGCTCGTCGCGACCCTCGCGGGGCACCTGCGGCCGGCGGCCGGCGAGGTGCGTGGCACGCCCGGCCACGGCGCCCGCTCGCGGGACCTCGCGCGGTGGTGCGGCTGGGTGCCGCAGCACCCGGAGCACGGCCTGCTCGCGCTGCGCCTGCGGGACGAGGTGGGGCTCACCGGCCGGCGCCTCGGCGTGCGGGTGGACGTGGACGAGGTGCTCGCGCTGCTCCGGCTCGACCACCTCGCCGACGCGCACCCGTTCCGGCTGTCCGGCGGCGAGCAGCGCCGGCTCGCGCTGGCGGCCGCGCTCGCGCACCGCCCGGGGCTCGTGCTGCTCGACGAGCCGACCGTCGGCCAGGACCGGCGCACCTGGGCCGCGGTGGCCGGGTGGGCCACCGCCGCCGCCCGGCACGGCGCCACCGTCGCGGCGAGCACCCACGACGCGCACCTCGTCGCCCTCGCCGCGCACCAGGTGCGGCTCGACGGTGCGGAGCGCGAGCGACAGGCGGTGGCGGCATGACCGGCGCGCTCGGCCGGGTGAACGCCCTCGTGCTCGTGGCCCTCGGGCTGCTCGGGCTGGTCGCGTCCCTCGGCGTGCGGGACGTCGCGAGCGCCGCCGTCGCGCTCGGCGCCTACCTGGCCTTCGGGCTGGTGCTCCTGCCGCGCGGGGCGGGCGCGCCCGCCCGGTACCTCGCGGTGGTCGTCGCGGTCGCGTCGGTGGCGTGGTCGACCTGGCTGCTCGGCGGGCGCGACCCGGTGGTGGCCGCCGTCGCGGGGGCCCGCATCGCGGTGCTCGCCCTTCCGGGCGTGGCGCTCGCGCCGCTCGTCGACCCGAGCGGGCTCGCCGACCAGCTGGGGCAGCGGCTGCGCCTGCCGGCCCGCTTCGTCGTCGGGGTCGCTGCGGCGCTGCAGCGCTTCGAGCGGCTCGGTGCGGTGTGGGAGCAGGCGTCGCGAGCCCGCCGGTCGCGCGGCGTGGGGCCCGGCCCGGGGCTGCTCTCGCGGGCCCGCCACGCGGCGTCGGTGACGTTCGCCGTCCTGGCGGCCACCCTGCGCGACGCGACCGCCATGTCCGTCGCGATGGACGCCCGGGGCTTCGCCGCCGCCCACGGCCGGACCTGGGCCGAGCCGGCGCCGTGGACCCGCACCGACACCGTCGTGCTCGCCGGCGGCGCGCTGGTCGCGGCGCTGCCGTTCGCCGTTCTGGTCGTGCGATAGCCGCCGCGCGGGGACCGCCGGGCGCAGAATGGGCGTCGGAGGTGCTCGCATGGCCCGCCAGCTGCACGACTTCGACGCCCTGCACGACTTCGACGCCCTGTACGCCGGCGACGTCCCGCCGCCGTGGGAGATCGGGCGTCCGCAGCCCGTGCTCCTGGCGCTGGTGCGGCGGTCGGTGCTCGCCGACCCGGTGCTCGACGCCGGGTGCGGCACGGGCGCGCTGGCGCTCGCCGTGGCCCGGGCGGGCCACCGGGTCGTGGGCGTGGACGCCGCGGCGCACGCGATCTCCCGCGCGCGGGAGCGGGCGGCGGAGTCGATCGTCGAGCCGCCGGGCGAGGTGCGCTTCGAGGTCGCGGACGCCCGCCGGCTCGACCGCCTGGACCTGCGTCCGCGGACCGTCCTCGACTCGGGGCTGCTGCACAGCCTGGACGACGCCGGCCGCGAGGCCTACGTGGCGGGGCTGGAGGCGATCTGCCCGCCCGACGCGCTCGTCGCCGTGCTCGCCATGTCCATGGACGCCGGGCTGGGCTGGGGCACGACCGACGACGGGCTGCGCGCGGCGTTCGCCGGTCCGGCGTGGACGGGCACGACCGTCTCGGACGCCGAGATCGCCGCGCGCACCGCGGGGGAGGACCTGCGCCTGGCCGCGCTGCTCCTCACGACGCGGCGGGCGTGACGCGGCGTCCGTGAACGGACCGGCTCCGGACGGGCCCGGTGCGATAGGAAGGGGGCGTGCCGTCCCCGCCCCTGTTCCCGTTCCGCAGCGTCGTCCTCGGGGCGTTCGTCCCCACGCTGGTGCTGGAGATCGGCATCGGCGCGCTGCTGCCCGTCGTCGCGGTCACGGCCACCGACCGCGGCGCGACCCTCACGGTCGCCGGGCTCGTGGCCGCGCTGCTGCCGCTCGGGAAGATCGCGTTCGACCTGCCGGCCGGCGCGCTCTCGCAGCGCCTCGGCGACCGGGTGGCGATGCTGGTCGCCGGCAGCGTCGCCGTCGTGGCGTTCACGACGATCGCGCTGTCGTCGGCGCTGTGGGGCCTGGCCGCCGGGGTGCTCGCGCTGGGCGCGGCGAACGCCGTCTTCAACCTCGCCCGCCAGGCGTACCTCACCGAGATCACCCCGCCGCTGCGGCGGGCGCGCGTGCTGTCGACCCTCGCCGGGGTGCACCGCATCGGGCTGTTCCTGGGGCCGTTCGCGGGGGCCGCGGTGATCGCGGCGACGTCCCTGCACGGCGCGTTCTGGCTGGGCACGGGCTCGGCGCTGGTCGCCGTGCTCGTCATCGCCCTGGTCCGGCCGGAGCCGCAGGCCGACGCCCCGCTGCCACGACCCGCGGGTGGCCCGCGCGTGTCCATCGCGGCGGTGGCGCGCGAGCACCGGCAGCTGTTCGCGACGCTCGGCGTCGCCATCCTGCTCGTGAGCGCCGTGCGCGGCGCGCGGCAGACGGTCATCCCGCTGTGGGGCGAGCACCTGGGCCTCGACGCCGAGGTGACGTCGCTCGTCTTCGGCGTCTCCGGCGCCCTGGACATGCTGCTGTTCTACCCGGCGGGCAAGGTGATGGACCGTTTCGGCCGGCTCTGGGTGGCCGTGCCGTCCATGCTCACGATGGCGGTGGGGCTGGCGGTGCTGCCGTTGGCGCACACCGCCGGCGCGCTCGCCGTGGTCGCCGCCCTGCTCGGTGTGGGGAACGGCATGGGCTCGGGCATCGTCATGACGCTGGGCGCCGACGTCGCGCCCGCCGCCGTGCGGCCCACGTTCCTCAGCGTGTGGCGGCTGTTCCAGGACACGGGCGACGCGCTCGGGCCGCTGATCCTGTCGGCCGGGGCGGCGCTGGGCTCGCTCGCGGCCGGGGTGTGGGCCACCGCCACGCTGGGCGGCGCGTCCGCGGCCGCGCTCGCGCGCTGGGTGCCGCGCTACTCCTCGCTCGCGAACCTGGTACGCCGACGGCGCTGACCTCCGCGCGCCCTCATCCGTGCAGGTGCACGCCGAGCCCCCTGCGGCCCGGCGCGAGCGCCTCGCACAGCTCCCCGCGGGCGTCGTAGTCCCCGCCGTCCTGGTGGCGGTAGGGCACGAAGGGCCCGTCCGGGAGCGCGAGCAGCCGGCGCCGCAGGCCCGCCGCGGCGGCGGCGAATCCGTCGTCGTCCAGGCGGTTCGCCCCGGCCACGAGGACCGGCTCGGCCACCTGCATGCCCGTGTACCAGAGCGTGCCGTGCAGGAGCGGGAACAGCACCTCGGTGAGGTCGCCGTGCAGCCCGCGCGGCCCGAGCCCGGTGCCCGCCCCGACCGTGACCACGGCCAGGGCGCGCCGTCCGGCGAGGCCGCCGTCCCCGTAGCGACGCGTGCGGCCCGCGGCGTCGCGCACGCCGTAGGCGTAGCCCTGCACGAGGACGCGGTCGAGCCAGCCCTTGAGGATCGTGGGCGCGCCGTGCCACCACAGGGGGAACTGCACGACGACGGTGTCGGCGCGGGCGAGCTTGTCGTGCTCGGCCCGGATGTCGGGGGCGAGGGTGCCGCCGCGCAGCGCGCGCTCGGAGGCCGCCGCGACCTCGAGCCGCTCGCCGTCGCCGACGGCGTCGCCGAAGTCGGCCGCCGTCACCACGGGGTTCCAGCCCATCGCGTACAGGTCGGACTGGACCACCTCGTGCCCGGCGCCGCGCAGCGCGCGGACCCCGTCGTCCCGCAGCCGCGCCGTGAGCGACCGCGGTTCCGGATGGGCCAGCACCCACAGCACCCGCATCGGACCGTCCTTCCTACCGGGGGCGGGCGCCGGTCGGTCGCCCGTCCCCTCACGGTGCCGGGGGACCGCACCGCGCGACCAGTGGCCGGAGAGCCATGCTGTGCAAGGATCGAGCCATGCCTGCCCCTCCCGCCGCGCCCCGTCGACACCTCGTCGCGGTGCTCGTGCGCGACGGCGTGATGCCGCTCGAGCTCGGCGCGGTGCACCAGCTCTTCGGCGTCGCGCGCGGGGCCGACGGCGAGCGGCTCTACGACGTGCGCACCTGCGCCGCCGCGCCGGGGCCGGTGCGGACGGACGCGGACTTCACGATCGACGTCCCGCACGGGCCCGAGGTCCTCGCGCGCGCCGACACGGTCGTGGTGCCGGCGTCGCACGCCCTGGACGACGTCGACGAGGCCGACGATGTGGACGACGACGTCACCCCGGACCTGCTGGCGACCGCCCGGCCGGACGCGCGGGTCGCGTCCATCTGCACCGGGGCGTTCGTGCTCGCGCGTGCCGGCCTGCTCGACGGACGGCGGGCGACGACGCACTGGCTGTCGGCGGACCGGTTCCGGCGCGCGTTCCCGGCGGTGGAGCTGGACCCGGACGTGCTGTTCACGGAGGACGGCCGGGTCTTCACCTCGGCCGGCGAGGCGGCCGGCATCGACCTGTGCCTGCACCTCGTCCGCTCCGACCACGGCGCGGCGGTCGCCAACGACGTCGCGCGCCGGACGGTCGTGCCGCCGTTCCGCGACGGCGGCCAGGCGCAGTACGTGGACGTGCCGGTACCCGAGCCGGCCGGGGACCACACCGGCCCCGCGCGCTCGTGGGCGCTCGAGCACCTCGACGAGCCGCTCTCGCTCGACGACCTCGCCCGGCACGCGTCGATGAGCACGCGGACCTTCACCCGCCGGTTCCGGCGGGAGGTCGGCCTCTCGCCCGGAGCCTGGCTGCTGCAGCAGCGCCTGCTGCGGGCACGTGACCTGCTGGAACGCACAGACCTCCCCGTGGACGCCGTCGCCCGCCGCGCCGGTTTCGGCACCGGGGCGTCGCTGCGGCAGCACTTCGCGCGGGCGCTGGGCGTGTCGCCCGCCGCCTACCGCGCGACCTTCGGCCCCGGCCCGCGACCTCGGATCGTCTCGAAGGTCCTCCCGCGAGTTCCTTGACGGGGCAGGCCTCGGGCACCTACATCTGGTTGATGGAGGTCTTCGAGAAGTGGGAATCCGAGATCCGGGGGTACAGCCGCACGTACCCCACGGTGTTCGCCTCGGCGTCGAACGCGCGGCAGGTGGACGAGGCCGGACGTAGCTACGTCGACTTCTTCGCCGGCGCGGGGGTGCTGAACTTCGGGCACAACAACCCGCGCATGAAACGCGCCATGATCGAGTTCCTCGAGGCCGACGGCGTCGCGCACAGCCTCGACATGGCGACCACCACGAAACGGGACTTCATCGCGAAGTTCGTCTCCACGGTGCTCGAGCCGCGCGGCATGACGATGCGGCTGCAGTTCATGGGGCCGACGGGCAGCAACGCCGTCGAGGCGGCGCTCAAGCTCGCCCGCAAGGTCACCGGGCGGCGCGAGGTGGTCGCCTTCACGCACGGGTTCCACGGTATGACCCTCGGGTCGCTCGCGCTCACGGGCAACGACGTCTTCCGGCGGGCCGCCGGGGTGCCGTTGGAGAACGTGCACCGGTTGCCGTTCGAGACCGCCCCCGGGGGCGGTCTCGCGTCGCTCGAGGCCTACCGGGCGCAGCTCGCCGACGTGTCGAGCGGTCTGCTGCCCCCCGCCGCGTTCGTCGTCGAGACGATCCAGGCCGAGGGCGGCGTCAACGTGGCGAGCGCCGAGTGGCTGCACGCCGTGCAGCGGCTCGCCCGCGACGTCGGGGCGCTCTTCGTCATCGACGAGATCCAGGTGGGCTGCGGCCGCACGGGCAGCTACTTCAGCTTCGACGGCATGGGGCTCGACCCCGACGTCGTGTGCCTCGCCAAGGGGATCGGTGGCTACGGGACGCCCCTGGCCATGAACCTCAACCGGCCCGAGCTGGACGCGCAGTGGGCGCCCGGGGAGCACACCGGCACCTTCCGCGGCCAGGGCCTGTCGTTCGTGGCCGGGCGCGAGGCGCTGACCTACTTCGACGACGACGCGCTGATGACCGAGGTGCGCGCGAACGGCGAGCGCATGGCGGACGCGCTGCGCGCCGTCGCGCAGGAGGCGAACCGCGGCTTCACCGTGCGCGGCCGCGGCATGATCCAGGGCCTCGACGTCGGCGACGGGGCGTTCGCCAAGGCGGTCGCGGCCGAGTGCTTCGCGCGCGGCATGCTGATCGGCCCGTGCGGCAGCGGCGGGCGCGTGCTCAAGCTCATCCCGCCGCTCACCATCCCCGACGACGACCTCGGCGAGGGCCTGGAGACCCTCGCCGGGGCGGTGCGCGACACCCTCTAGCGCCCTCGAGCAACCCCGCCGGGGACGCGGTGCAGTCCGTGATACCTGAAGGAGGCCGGCATGCGGCAGCGCGACGACATGACGTTCCCGTTCGAGGAGTACGCGAGACGCCTCGGAGACCTGCGCCGCCGCATGGCGGAGCGGATGCTGGACGCGGTGGTCATCACGGACCCCGAGAACCTCATGTACCTCACGGACTACCAGACCACGGGGTACTCCTTCTTCCAGGCGCTGGTCGTGCCGCTCGAGGACGAGCCGTTCATGATCACGCGCGCCATGGAGGAGTCGAACGTCCACGCGCGCACCTGGGTGGAGCTGACCCGGCCGTACCCGGACACCGGCGACGCGATCCAGAGCCTCGTGCAGTCCCTGCGCGAGTTCGGGCTCGACACGAAGGACGTCGGGTACGAGCGCAACAGCTACTACTTCCCGGCCTACCACCAGGACTACATCCACAACTCGTTCAAGGACGGCCGCCTGCTCGACTGCTTCGGCATCGTGGAGGAGGGGCGGGTGATCAAGTCGGACGCCGAGATCGCCGTCATGCGGCGGGCCGCGCGCGCCACGGAGGTCGGGATGGCCGCGGGCATCGAGGCGGTCGCCGCCGGCGTGACCGAGAACGACGTCGCCGCCGAGATCGCGTCGGCGATGTTCCGCTCCGGCGGCGAGTTCCCGGCGGTGATGCCGTACGTCACCTCGGGGCCGCGGAGCATGATCGGCCACGCGACCTGGGAGGGCCGCACCGTGCAGCCGGGGGAGCACGTCTTCCTCGAGGTGGGCGGCTGCTTCCGGCGCTACCACACGGCGATGATGCGCACCGTGGTGCTCGACGACCTGTCGCGCAGCATGCTGGTGGCCCAGGAGCGGATGAAGCTGGCGCTCGCGGAGGTCAAGAAGGCCATCCGGCCCGGGCTCACCGTGTCCGACGCGGACACCATCGTGCGGAACATCATCTCGGACAACGGCGTGGGGGCGCGGCTGGTGACCCGCTCGGGGTACTCCATCGGGATCGCCTTCCCGCCCAGCTGGGACGAGGGCTACATCGTCAGCCTCAACCAGGGCGACCCGCGCGTGCTGCGCGAGGGGATGACGTTCCACATCATCCCGTGGATGTGGGGGGTCGACGGCGACAAGACCGTCGGCATCTCCGACACGGTCCGGGTGACCACCGACGGCTGCGAGTCGTTCTTCACCCTGGACGAGGACTTCACCTGTAAGCCCGGGCACGCCGCTGCGGAGCCCGAGGCCCTGACGCTCGTCGAGGACACGATCGAGGAGACCGCATGACGATGCTCATCGCGACGGACCCCAGCACGGGCGAGGTGGTCCGCGAGGTCCCGGCAGCGACGCCGGGCGAGGTGGACGCGACGCTGGCGGCCGTCGAGGCGGCGCGCGCGCCGTGGCGAGACCTCGGGCTCGACGGGCGTGCCGCGGTGCTGCACGCGGTGGCGGCCGACCTGCGCGCCCGCGCCGACGAGCTGGCACCCCTCATGACGCAGGAGATGGGCAAGCCGAACACCGAGGCGCTCGGGGAGGTCGAGAAGGCGGCCTGGTGCGCGGAGCACTACGCCGAGCACGCCGCGGCGTACCTGGCGACGGAGGAGATCGCCTCGGACGCCACGCGCAGCTACGTGCAGCACCTGCCGCTCGGCACGGTGCTCGGCGTCCTGCCGTGGAACGCGCCCTTCTGGCTGGCCCTGCGCTTCGCGGCGCCGGCGCTCATGGCGGGCAACACCGGCGTGCTCAAGCACGACCCGCACGTGCCCGGCTGCGCGGAGGCGATCGGCGACGTCTTCGCGCGGGCCCTGTCGGCGTCGGGCGCGCCGGCCGGCGCGTTCCGGAACCTGCCGCTGGCGACCGAGGACGTCGCCGCCGTCATCCGGGACCGGCGCATCCAGGCGGTGTCGTTCACCGGGTCGTCGCGCGGCGGCGCGGCCGTGGCGAGCGTCGCCGCCGCCGAGATCAAGCCCGCCGTGCTGGAGCTGGGCGGCTCCGACCCCTGCGTGGTGCTGGCCGACGCCGACCTGGACGCCGCCGCCGACACCATCGCCCTGTCGCGCATCATCAACGCCGGCCAGTCGTGCATCGCCGCGAAGCGGATCGTCGTCGAGGACGCCGTGCACGACGCCCTGGTCGACCGGCTCCGGGACCGGCTCGCCGCGCTCAAGGTCGGCGACCCGCGCGACCCCGCCACGCAGGTCGGCCCGATCGCCCGCGCCGACCTGCGCGAGAACCTGCACCGCCAGGTCACGCAGACGGCGCGGGCGGGGGCGCGCCTCCTGCTCGGCGGCGAGCTGCCCGACGGGCCCGGGTACTTCTACCCGCCCACCCTGCTCGACGGCGTCACCGACGACATGACCGCCGCGTGCGAGGAGACGTTCGGGCCGGTCATGGCGGTGCTGCGGGCGGCCGACGCCGACGAGGCGCTCGAGACGGCGAACCGCACCGAGTACGGCCTGGCGGCGAGCGTCTGGACGACGCCGGAGCGCGGCGAGGCGATGGCCCGCCGCATCGCGGCCGGGCAGGTCTCGGTGAACGGCATCGTCAAGACCGACCCCCGGCTGCCCAGCGGCGGGGTGAAGCGCTCCGGCTACGGGCGCGAGCTCGGCCCGCACGGCATCAAGGAGTTCGTCAACGTGCAGCAGGTGTGGGTGGGCCCGCGCCGGGGCTGAGGGTCAGGGCTCCTCGGGCCTGGGGATGCTCGTCACCGTGGTGAGCAGGAACACCGAGTCCTCGAGCGCGAGGACGGCGTGCCGCTCGTGCGTCAGGACGCGCAGCTGCCCGGCGCCCACCTCCTCGTCTCCCTCGAGCGCGGTGACGCGCACCCGCCCGTGCAGCACGAGGATGGAGGCGGCGGGCGGGGAGTTGTGCTCGCCCAGCTCGACGCCGGCGACCAGGGCGATCACCGTCTGCCGCAGCGGGCCGTCGTGCACCACGATCTCGGCGCTGCGCCCGTTCTCGGCCGCACGGGCCTTCTCGAGCTGGTGGATGGTGCGGGCGTCCAGGTTGGCCATGGGGGCTCCGTCCGTCGGCGGTGCGGGCGTCAGTACCCGTCGGTCGGGATGCTATCGCCGTCGATCATCCCCAGCCGGGCGAACGCCTCGGCGACGCCGCCGCGCGCGGGGCCGGGCACGACCAGGTCCGCCTCGGCGAGGACCGCGGGCGGTGCGCCCTCGACCGCGACGGCCGAGCCCGCGTACTGGAGCATCTCGACGTCGTTGTACCCGTCGCCGACGCCGACCGCCTGCGCGGCGGTGAGCCCCAGGTGCTCCATCACGGCCGCCATCCCGACGGCCTTGTGCACCCCGGCCAGGTGGATCTCGCCGGCGTTGTCGCCCGTGTCCGCGTAGGACGAGGGGAGGATGCCGACCTCCGGGCCGAGCTCCGCGCGCAGCGCCGCGATGGGGACGGGGGAGTCGAAGTAGCTGATCTTCGCGTAGCGGACGTCCGCGAGGTCGCCCGGCATCCGGAGCACGTCGAGGATCTCGCGGGGCGCCGCGTCGCCACGGTGCTCGAGGCGCGCGTCCAGGCCCACGGGGCCGTAGACCGCCTCCGGCGCCTCCAGGAGGTATGCGACGTCGTGGGCGTCGAGGACGTGCCGCACGCGGGTCGCGAGGTCGTCGGGGAAGCGGAGGTCGGCCACGACCTCGCCGTCGAGCCGGACGAACGCGCCCGCCGTCGCCACCACGCCGTCGAAGCCCGCCGCCAGCAGCGACGGTGGCAGCATCGACTCCGGGCGGCCCGTGCACAGCAGCACCCGGTGACCGGCGCGCCGGGCGGCGCGGACGGCCTCCTCGTGCGCGGGCGGCACCGTGCCGTGGTCCGCGTAGGTGCCGTCCACGTCCAGGAACGCCACACGCGCCCCGTCACTCCTCGAACCCGACACGGGCGCAGTCCTCCAGCTCTTCGGCGTCGTGGGCACCGTCGAGCCTAACCGGCCGCGTCCCCGCCCCGTGCCGAGCCCCGGCGGGGACGCGGCGCGCCGTCACCGGGTCAGCGACGTCTCCCCGCACAGGTGCACGGGCAGCCCGAGGGCGTCAAAGAACGCCGCCTTCGCCTCGAGCGCGCGGTCCGCGGTCGCGGCGTCGGGCGCGTACGCGACGTTGAGGTGGTTCGCCTTGTGCCGGGCCATGAACTGGTCGCGCGTCACGCCGTGCAGGACGGCGTGCATGATCGGCCACTCCGGGTTGGTGGCCTCCTTGCGCCGCCGGGTCTCCTCCTCCGGGAGCCGGACCGCGGAGCCGCGGCCGAGGTCCACCTGGAGGCGCCCGTCCGCGATGTACACGCGCGACCACACGATCTCGCCGGGCCGGGACACGCCGTTGATGGTCGAGCCGCCGGCGGGGAAGAACACCGGGTCCTGGCGCCAGCCCTCGGCGCCCGCGTAGCCGCCCTCCAGGTGCGAGGCGGGCACGGAGCCGGAGATCTCGAAGACCCAGACGAACTGCCCGTCGTAGTCCTCGCCCCAGCGCACGTCGTGCAGGGTCGTGGCGGGGTCGAGGCCCATCGCGCGCCAGAGCCGGTTCGTCACCAGCGCGTCGACGGCGACGCCCTCGTCCGCCTCGTTGAAGTGCGGGAAGGCCTGCCCGTCCCACAGCACGCGCTCGCCGTCGCGCGACCGGGCGGGCGGGCGCTGCACGTTGTTGAGCAGCCCCTCCGCGAGGTCGGAGGCGGGGCAGACGTCCTTGAGCCCCTGCTGGTACTGGATGCCGGCGGCGTCGAGCCCGAAGTCGTCGGCGATCCGGAGCGCGGCGATGTACATCTTGTACTGCCACTGCAGCTGCGCGCGGGTGAGCTCGGTGGCCTCGTCGGAGCCGAGGCGGAACGTCATGCCCGCGTCGGTGAGCCACGCGTGCACCTCGTCGGCGTCGGCGTCGCTGACCCGCTGCATCTCGGCCCACAGGGCGGACTGCGAGAGCCGCTCCTTGTAGATGCCGATCCCGTTGAGGAGCTCGTCGTCGAAGATCGCGTTGTACATGCCCATGCAGCCCTCGTCGAAGACGCCGACGATCGCCTTGTCGCGCAGGAGCTGGGCGCCGAGCGCCCGGCCGAGCTCGGTCTCCGCCGAGGCGGGGAGCTCGGGAAGCGGCCGCACGTGGGAGGCGTCCTGCGTGATCGTGCCGGTGGCCAGCCACTCGCCGATCGCGGCGCGGAACCAGTCGTCGGTGCCGTCGACGGTCCACACGCTCGAGTACTCCCGGCCCATCTTGGTCAGGCCCGCGTTGAGTCCGAGCAGCCCGACCAGGCCCGGCCAGTCGGCGGCGAAGTTCGCGGCGGTGAGGATCGGGCCGCGGTGCGTGCGCAGCCCCGCGAGCACGTGGTGGCTGTACTGCCACACGGCCTCGGCCACCACGAGCGGGGCGTCCGGCGGGACGTCGCGGAAGACCTCGAGCCCCATGCGCTGGCTGCTGATGAACCCGTGCCCGGTGGCGGGGTCGACGTCGTGGGCGCGCGCCACCTTCCAGCCGTGGGCGGCGAAGGCGTCGGTGAGGAGGCGCTCGAGCCCGACCTGGGTGGGCCAGCCGGCGACGTTGGCCGACTCGCGCAGGTCGCCCGACGCGACGAGGTAGACGGTCTGCGGCGGCGCGACGCGCGGCTCGGGGAGGGTCGGAAGGTCGTACGTGGTCACGATGCTGCTCCTTCGGGGCGTCGGTGGTGGGCCAGGGCGTGCGCGACGTCGCGGGTCGCCGGGTAGAGGTCGCGGTAGAGGCGGTAGCGCTCGTCGTAGAACGCGCGGAGGTCCGGGTCGGGCTCCCTGACGACGACGGGCGGGTTCCAGGCGGCGACGTCGACGGGCCGCCCGTCGGGGCTGACGAGCCCGGCGGCGAGGGCGGCGGCGCCGTACGCCGCGCCCACGGTGCGGGCCGGGATCATCTGCGGCAGGCCGGTGACGTCGGAGACGATCCGGGTCCACAGGTCGCCCTGGGTGCCGCCGCCGACGGCGACGACCCGGTCGATCGTCGCCCCGGCGTCGCGCATGGTCTCGACGTTGTGGCGGACACCGTAGGCCGTGGCCTCGAGCGCCGCGCGGTACAGGTCGCCGCGGGTGTGCGTGAGCGTGAGGCCGAGGACCGCGCCGCGGGCGTCCGGGTCCTGGACGGGGGTCCGCTCGCCGGCGAAGTACGGCAGCACGAGCAGGCCGCCGGCCCCCGGGCCGGAGGCCTCCGCCTCCGCCAGGAGGTCGGGGTAGTCGGCGCCGGTGAGGTCGCGCAGCCAGGAGGTGATCGCCCCGGAGGTCGCCATCCCGCCGGCGAGGCTGTGCGTGCCGGGGTAGGCGCCGACGGTGCCCCACAGGGTGGGGCTGCGCAGCGGCTCGGGGACCGTGGCGACGAGGAACATCGTGGTCCCGTACATCAGCATGAGGTCGCCCACGTGCTGGGCGTCCACGCTCACGGCCTCCGACCAGGCGTCGATGGTCCCCGTCGTGACGGGAGTGCCGGCGGGCACCCCGGCGAGCGGCTCGCGGGTCACCCCCGCGGCGTCCCCGGGCCAGCGCAGCGGCGGCAGCTCGAGCCCGGGCGCGACGAGCGCGGCCCACTCCGGGTGCCAGCGCAGGCCGGCCGGGTCGTACAGCGGGGTGCACTGGGACGCGGAGTGGTGGTCGAGAACGTACTCGCCGGTGAGGCGGAGCGCGAGGAACGAGGCGGGCATGAGCAGCCGCCGGGACCGGGCGTAGACGTCGGGCTCGCGCTCCCGCACCCAGGCGATCTTCGGCCCGGCCGCCTGCGAGGACAGCGCGGAGCCGCAGGCGTCGAGGATCGCCTCCCGCCCGAGCTCCGCGTCGAGCCGTGCGACCTGCTCGCCGGCCCGGGTGTCGACGCCGTACAGGATCGCCGGCCGCAGCGGGGTGCCCTCCTCGTCGGTGAGGAGCACGCACGGCCCCATGCCCGAGACGCCGACGGCGGCGACCTCGAGGTCGGCGGGGACGTCGGCCCCGCGGGCGGCCCCGGGCGCGAGGTCGGCGGTCAGCTCCTCGGCGAGGGACCGGAGCTCGGCCCACCAGATCTCCGCGTCCATCTCGACGTGGCCGGGCGACGGGCGCGCGACGTCGTGCGTGCGCGCCGCGGTGCGCAGGATCGCCCCGTCCGGCCCGACGAGCACACCCTTGGTGCTCGAGGTGCCCACGTCGACGCCGAGGAAGCCGCGGACGGGCGCGGCCGGCGAGGCGGACGGGGCGGACGACGAGGGCATGGCCGCCACTGTGGCAGAAATCGATTACAGGCGCAATGAGCGGGCACGAGGTCTCGTGGCGGACAGGTCAGAGCGCGGGGCTGCCGAGGCGCACGGGGCGCGTCGGCTGGACCACCCGGCGGGCCGGACCGGACTCGCCGCGGATGCGCGCCACGAGCATGCGCGCGGCGGTGAGCCCCATCTCGCGCGGCCGCAGCTGCAGCAGCACGGTGCTGTCCACGCGGGACGTCACGAACGGCAGGTCGCCGATGATGCCGAGCCCCACCTCGCGGTGGTGCGTGGCCGACAGGACGCGGAGCACGCCGACGCCGACGAGGTTGTTGGTGGCGAGCACCGCGTCGGGCGGCTCGGCGAGGTCGAGCAGGCGGCGGGTGGCGCTCTCGCCGCCGTCGACGCGGAAGCTGGCGTGCACCAGGAGGTCGTCGGGGACGGGGAGCCCGGCCTCCTCGAGGGCCTCGCGCCAGCCCTGGGCGCGGTCGACCGCGGTGGGCGTGGCGCGCGGCCCGGTGACGCAGGCGATCCGGCGGTGGCCCTGCTCGACGAGGGCTCGAGCGGCGCGGCGGCCGAGGTCGACGTTGTCGAAGACCACCTGGTCGACGTCGTCGGGCACCGGGCGGTCCACGACCACGACCGCGCGGTCGCGCTGCGCGAGGCGAGCGAGCCAGGGCGACGGCCCCGCCGGCGCCACGACGACCCCCGCCATGTTCTCGTCGGCCGCGATGCGCAGGTAGTGCTCCTGGGCGTCGACCTCCTCGTCCGTGTTGCACAGCACGACCGAGAGCCCGGCCTCGCGCGCGACGTCCTCGACGCCGCGGGCGAGCGAGGTGAAGAACGGGTTCTCGATGTCCGGCACCACCAGCGCGATCAGCTCGGAGTGCCGGCGGCGCAGCGAACGCGCCGTCCGGTCGGGCGTGTAGCCCAGCTCGTCCACCGCCCGCTGCACGGCCGCGGCGAGGTCCGGGCTCACCGTCATGCCGTTGAGCACCCGCGACACGGTCGCTGTCGACACGCCGGCGAGCGCCGCCACGTCCTTGATCCTCGTCATCGCGCCCTCCCCAGACGTGGGGTCACCCTATGGCAGCCCCGCTCGAGTTCGTGGTCGGGGCGGTGGCGCGTGGGTGGTTGACACCCTCCGGGCCCCGCTCCTACGATCCCGTGAAATCGATTACAGCATCTGATCGTCGTCCCTGTCGAAGGAGACCGGACATGTTCCGACGCGACCTCGCTGCGCTGCGGCCCGTCGCCACCCGTTCCATCAGCCCCGAGAACTTCACCGGCGCGAAGGGAGGCGGCGGCCGGGCCACCGAGGGCACCGGCGCCGGTCCCGCCCGCGACCTCGGGCAGGGGTGGAAGATCTCGCCCAGCGTCGAGATCGCCCCCGGCGAGACGTTCGACGTCGCGCGGATCGACGGGCCGGGCCGCATCACGCACGTCTGGCTCACCACCCACACCGACCACTGGCGCTCGCTGCTGCTGCGGGCGTTCTGGGACGGCGCGGCCGAGCCCGCCGTCGAGGTCCCCGTGGGCGACTTCTTCGGTCAGGGCTGGGGCGAGTTCGCGCAGCTCAGCTCCCAGGTCGTGGCCGTCAACCCGCACGGCGGGTTCAACAGCTACTGGCCGATGCCGTTCCGCGACTCCGCGCACCTGACGATCGAGAACCTCGGCAGTGAGCCCGCCGTCGTCTACTACCAGGTGACCTACGAGGTGGGGGAGGAGGCCGCCGAGGAGGGCGCCGCCTACCTGCACGCGCAGTGGCGCCGCAGCAACCCGCTGCCCGACCGCACGACCCACCCGATCCTCAGCGGGGTCGAGGGCCGGGGCCACTACGTCGGCACCTACGTGGCCTGGGGCGTGAACAGCTCCGGGTGGTGGGGCGAGGGGGAGATCAAGTTCTACCTGGACGGCGACCTCGACGAGGGACCGGACGGGCGCGGCGGGTTCCCGACCGTCTGCGGCACCGGCACGGAGGACTACTTCGGCGGCGCCTGGAACTTCGACGTGCCGGGGCAGGGCTACACGGCGTTCACCACCCCGTACCTGGGCCTGCACCAGGTGCTGCGGCCCGACGGCCTGTACCGGTCGCAGCAGCGGTTCGGCATGTATCGCTGGCACGTGCCCGACCCGATCCACTTCGCCACCGACCTCACCGTCGACATCCAGGCGCTGGGCTGGCGCTCCGGCCACCGGTACCTGCCCCTGCACGACGACATCGCGTCCACCGCGTTCTTCTACCTCGACCGCCCGACCGCGCGGCGCCCGGAGGCCCCGGACGCCGACGCCCTCGAGGTGCTCTGACCGGGAGGTCCTCCGATGACCAGCCGACAGATCAGCCGCCGGGACCTGCTGCGGCTCGGCGCCGCCGGTGCGGGCACCCTCGCCGCCGCGTGGGCGACGGCGGGCTGCGCACCGACGGCCGGGGGCCGCCCGGGGCCGTTGCAGTTCTGGCAGCAGTACGCGCCCGCGCCGCAGCAGGACCCCAACCTGGTCGCGCAGAGCGACTGGTTCCTCGACGCGACGCGGCGCTGGGCCGAGGCGGGCGAGCGTCCGGTGGACATGGTCTACATCCCCGCCTACACCGACCCGACGAACACCCGCCTGACCACCGCCTTCGCCTCCGGAGACGGGCCCGACGTCTTCCTCATCTCCCCGGGCGACTTCCTGCGCTACTACAACGGCGGCGTCCTCACCGACCTCACGCCGTACCTCACCCAGGAGGCCATCGACGACTTCTACCCGGACGCCCTCGCGACCCGGACCGTCGACGGCAAGGTGTACGGGCTGCCCATGGAGCAGGAGCCGCTGGCGATCTTCTACGACGTGCCCGCGTTCGAGGAGGCCGGCCTCGCCGAGGGCGACCTGCCCACGACGTGGGAGGAGATGCTCGAGCTGGGCCGGCGGCTCACGGGCGGCCAGCGCACGGGGCTCGTCCTCGACACCACGCCGAGCTACTACCAGAACTTCACGTTCTACCCGTGGGTCTGGCAGGGCGGCGGGGACGTCGTCGACCCGCGCACGCAGCGGCCGGTGTTCGACTCCGAGGCGGGCGTCCAGGCCCTCTCGTTGTTCGGCGACGCCGTCCGCACGGGTGCCGCGGCACGCACGCTGCCCGCGGGCGGCGACCTCGTCGGCGCGTTCACCAACGGGTACGCCGCGATGTGGCAGACCGGCGTCTGGCAGGTCGAGGCCATGCGCCAGAACGCGCCCGACCACCCGTACGGCATCTTCCGGCTGCCGGCGCCGGCGGGCGGCGAGTCCGTCACGGCCCTCGGCGGCTGGGCCTGGGTGGTGAACAGCCGCGGCCGCGACCCCGAGTCCGCCGCCCGGTTCACCGTCGAGGTGATGGGGTCGATGTCGAAGGAGTCGGTCGACACCGCCGTGCAGTGGAACGGCGTGGCCAAGGGCAACGTCCCCGCGCGGCGCTCCGTCACGGAGGCCATCGGCAACTCGGGGGCCTTCGAGAACCCCGTGCTGCAGCAGTTCCGCGACGAGATCCTGCCGACCGGGCGCGGCGAGCCGCGCTACCCGCCGGTCATCTACAAGGCCGTCTCCAACGCCATCCAGAACGCGATGCTCGGCGGGGCCGACCCGCTCGCGGAGGCGCAGACCGCGCAGGCGGCGATCGAGAGCTATCTGGAGACGTACGAGGGAGGGACGCTGGTATGAGCACCGTGGTCTCACGCACGGCCGGCCGGGCCCGCGTCGGCGCCGGGGCGAGCGCGACGGGCGCTCGCGGCCGGGGCGGTGCCACCGGCAGGGCCGCCCAGGAGCGCCGCCAGCGCCGCGCCGCGTTCTGGTTCCTGCTGCCGGACTCGCTCGGCCTGTTCGTCTTCGTCGCCGTGCCGATGGTCCTCGCCGTCGTGCTCGGGTTCTTCCGCATCGACGGCTTCGGGTCGTTCCAGTTCATCGGCCTCGGCAACTACGTCCGCATGGCCGGCGACCCGCAGTTCTGGAGCAGCGTGCGGATCACGCTGCTGTACCTCGTGGGCGTGGTGCCGGCCATCTTCGTCGTCGGGCTCGCCCTGGCCCTGCTGGTGCAGCAGAGGATCCCGTTCGTCGGCGCCATCCGCAGCGCCCTGTTCGTGCCGTACGTCATCAGCCTCGTCGTGGTGGCGATGGTGTGGGAGTTCATGCTCTCGGAGCGCACGGGCGTGGTCAGCCGGTTGCTGAGCGCCGTCGGGGTCGACGACGTCGCCTTCCTCGGCGAGCCCAGCCTGGCGCTCGGGACCGTCGTCGTCATCACCGTCTGGTTCCAGATGGGCTACTACATGGTGATCTTCCTCGCCGGGCTGCAGGACATCCCCGGGGAGTACTACGAGGCCGCGCGGATCGACGGGGCGAACGCCTGGCAGCGGTTCCGCACCATCACGCTGCCGCTGCTGCGCCCCACCAGCTTCTTCGTGGTCGTCACGGCGACCGTCAGCGTCATCACCGGCGGGCTGGACCTCGTGTTCGTGCTCACCGGGGGCGGCCCGGCGGGCGCGACGACGCTGCTCATCTTCTACGTCTACGAGCAGGCCTTCCTGTTCGGCGAGCTGGGCTACGCCGCCGCGATCGGGTCCGTGCTGGTGCTCGTGATGCTCGCGTGGTCGGCCCTGATGTTCGCGGTGACCCGAGGAGGTCGGTTCGACAATGACTGAGACCCTGACACCCGCCCCGCCGCGGGAGGACGCCGGGGACGGCCGGACGGTGCGCCGTCGCGGCCAGGACAGCCGGTGGACGCGACCCCGCGTGGCGCTCATGGTGCTGGGCGTCGTGCTGGGCCTGCTCACCGTCTTCCCGCTCCTGTGGATGGTCGCCGGCTCGTTCAAGACCGCCGCCGAGGTGAACAGCGCCGCGTTGCTGCCCGCCGACCCGACGCTCGAGAACTACCGGTACGTGTTCACCCAGGTGCCGTTCCTGCGGTACATGCTCAACAGCCTCGTCGTGTCGGCCACGGTGACCGTGTTGGCCCTGTGGTTCCACTCGATGGCGGCGTACGCGCTGGCGCGCCTGAAGTTCAGGGGCCGGGACACGATCTTCCTGCTGATCTTCTCGACCCTGCTCGTCAGCCTGCCCGTGATCCTCATCCCGACGTTCGTCGTGGTGCGCACCCTGGGCCTCGTCGACAGCTACGCGGGGCTCATCGTGCCGGCGATCTTCAACGCCTTCGGCATCTTCCTGCTGCGTCAGTTCTACGTGTCGCTGCCCGCCGAGCTGGAGGAGGCGGCGCTGGTCGACGGCGCGAGCTACTGGCGGATCTACCGCAGCGTGATCCTTCCCCTGTCGAAGCCGATCCTGTCGGCGCTCGCCGTGTTCTTCTTCCTCGCGAACTGGAACTCGTTCGTGTGGCCGTTGACGATCACCTCCGACCCGGACCTGCGGGTGGTGCAGCTGGGCATCGCCACGTTCCAGCAGCAGTACGCGGGGGACTGGAACTACGTGCTCGCGGCGGCCACCGTCGCGGCACTGCCCACGCTGCTGATCTTCTTCTTCTTCCAGCGGCAGATCGTGGAGTCGATCAAGAACGCGGGCTTCAAGTGATCCGGACGCGCCCGGCCCAGGGGTAGGCAATCATCCGATCTTTGCGCTAGACATGGTCCGGTCACATCGTGAGGCAAAGGGGCTTCCGCGTGAGCACGACACCGCACCGTCCGGGCGACGACCGGGGCCGCGAGGCGACCCCGCTCCTGCGCGCCACGGGCGTCAGCAAGAGCTTCCCCGGCGTCCGCGCGCTGGAGGACGTGCACCTCGAGCTGCGGCACGGCGAGGTGCTGGCGCTCGTCGGCGAGAACGGGGCCGGCAAGTCGACCCTCATGAAGATCCTGTCCGGCCTGGAGACCGCCGACGCCGGCAGCCTCGAGGTCGAGGGGGAGCCGTACGCGCCGAGCGGCCCGCGCGCGGCCAACGAGCTGGGGATCAGCACGATCCACCAGGAGTTCCACCTCATGCCCGACCTCACCGTCGCGCAGAACGTCTTCGCGGGCCGGGAGCCGCGGCGTGCCGGCTTCGTCGACGACCGCGCGCTGGTGCGGCGCGCGGCCGGGCTGCTGGAGCGCCTGGGCATCCCGCTCGACCCGCGCCGGCGGGTGTCCGGGCTCAGCGTGGCCGAGCAGCAGATGGTCGAGATCGCCAAGGCGCTCTCGTTCGACACGCGGGTGCTCATCATGGACGAGCCCACCGCCGCCCTGAACGACGCCGAGGTGCAGGCGCTGTTCCGCCTGGTGCGCGACTTCGTCTCGCCGCGCACCGGCGTCGTCTACATCTCGCACCGCATGGAGGAGATCAAGGAGATCTCCGACCGGATCACCGTACTCCGCGACGGGCGGTACATCGACACCCTCGACACGCCCGCCACGAGCACGCGCGACGTCATCGCCCGGATGGTCGGCCGGCAGATCGTGACCGACGTCCGGCCGGCGCCCGCGCCGGCGGGCCGACCGGTCGTGCTGCGGGTCGAAGGTCTGACCACCAAGAAGCTGCTGCGCGACGTGTCGTTCGAGCTGCACGAGGGGGAGATCCTCGGCTTCGCCGGACTGATGGGTGCCGGGCGCACCGAGGTGGCGCGGGCCGTGGTGGGCGCGGACCCGAGCACGGGCACCGTCGAGGTCCGCGGCCGGCCGGTGACGATCCGCAACCCCGCGGACGCCGTCCGGCACGGCATCGGCTACCTCTCGGAGGACCGCAAACGCTACGGGCTGCTGCTGGACCAGGACGTGGCGTGGAACGTCGTGCTCTCCTCGCTGCGGAGCCAGACACGGGCCGGCTTCGTCCGTGACGGCGCCGCCCGCCGCACGGCCGCGGGGATGGTGGGCCGGCTCGGCATCAAGACGCCGTCGATCCGGCAGCGGGCCAAGAACCTGTCCGGCGGCAACCAGCAGAAGATCGTGCTGGCCAAGTGGCTGGCCCGCGACTGCGACGTGCTGGTCGTCGACGAGCCGACGCGCGGCATCGACGTCGGCGCCAAGGAGGAGATCTACGCCCTGCTGCAGGACCTGGCCGCGCAGGGCAAGTCCATCGTCATGATCTCGTCCGAGCTGCCCGAGGTGCTGCGCCTCGCGGAGCGGATCGTCGTCATGTGCGAGGGTCGCGTCACCGGCGTCGTCGACAACGCGGACGCCACCCCGCACCACCTCATGGAGCTCGCGACGCGGTTCGGCGCCGCGCACACCCTCGCCCCGACGGGAGACGCCCGATGACCACAGCGACCACCTTCCCGGACGCGCCCGCGGCGACCCGCGGTGGCCTCCGGTCCCGCTACCGCCAGCAGCTGCAGCAGATCCTCGCCTTCGGCGGGCTGGTGGTGATCTTCGCGTTCTTCTCGGTCGCGAGCCCCTACTTCCTCGAATGGGCCAACGTCAAGGGCATCCTGCTCGCCACCGCCGTCACGGGCATCATGGCGCTCGGCGCCACGTTCGTCATCGTCACGGGCGGGATCGACCTGTCGGTGGGCACGGGCATGACGCTGTGCTCCGTGATGACGGGCGTCTTCCTCACCAACCTCGGGCTGCCGCTCGTGGTCGGGGTGCTGGGCGGCGTCGCGACCGGGGCGCTGCTGGGCCTGGTCAACGGGCTCAACGTGTCGTTCCTGCGGATCCCGCCGTTCATCGCGACGCTGGCCATGATGATGGTGGCCCAGGGCCTGTCGCTGATCATCTCCGGCACCAAGCCGATCTACTTCTCCGACGTCGCGGGCTTCTCGCAGATCGCCCTTGGCGAGCTCGTGCCGGGGCTGCCCAACGCGGTCCTCATCTTCTTCGTCGCGGCCCTCGTGGCGGGCGCGCTCCTCAGCAAGTCGCTGCTGGGCCGGTACGCGCTGTCCATCGGCTCGAACGAGGAGGCCACCGCGATCTCCGGCATCCCGGTGCGCCGCTGGAAGGTCGCGGTGTACACGCTGGCGGGGCTGTTCACCGGGCTGGCGGGCGTCGTCATGGCCTCCCGCCTCAACTCGGCCCAGCCGGGCCTGGGGCTCGGCTACGAGCTCGAGGCGATCGCGGCCGTCGTCATCGGCGGCACGTCGCTCCGCGGCGGCCGGGGCACCATCCTCGGCACCGTCATCGGGGCGCTCATCATGAGCACGCTCACGAACGGGCTGCGGATCATGTCGATCCCGCAGGAGTGGCAGAAGGTCGCGGTGGGCGTCGTGATCCTGCTGGCCGTGTTCACCGACATCCTGCGGCGGGGCAAGGACGCCTGACCGCCGCGCCCACCCGCCCGACCCCCCGCGCCGACACCGTCACGAAGGAGTGCCACCCGATGTTCTCCCAGCCGAGGTTCCGCAAGTCCGCCCCGCAGTACGTCGCCGCGACGGCGGCGGCCGCGCTGCTCCTCACGCTCGGGGCGTGCAGCTCCGACGACGGCGGCGGGGGCGGCGAGGGCGGCGACAAGCCGTACGTCGCGCTCGTCTCCAAGGGCTTCCAGCACCAGTTCTGGCAGGCGGTGAAGAAGGGCGCCGACGACGCCGCGGCCGAGCTGGACGTCGAGGTCACGTTCGAGGGCCCGGAGACGGAGACCGAGGTGGACAAGCAGCTGTCCATGCTGCAGACCGCCCTGGACAAGAGTCCCGACGCCCTCGGCTTCGCGGCCCTCGACTCGGAGGCGTCCATCCCGCTCATGACGGACGCGCAGTCGCGCGGCATCCCGGTGATCGCCTTCGACTCCGGCGTGGAGTCCGACGTGCCGGTCACCACCGTGTCCACGGACAACGTGGCGGCGGCGGCCGAGGCGGCCAAGCACATGGCGGAGCTGACCGGCGGGGAGGGCAAGATCGCCGTGCTCGGCCACGACCAGACGTCCCAGACCGGGCAGCAGCGGGTCAGCGGGTTCGTGGACTACATCGAGTCCGAGGCGCCGGGCCTCGAGATCGTCGACGTGCAGTACGCGGGCGGCGACCAGCTGAAGTCGGCGGACGCCGCGAAGTCGATCCTGCAGGCCAACCCCGACCTGGTGGGCATCTACGGCACCAACGAGGGCGCGGCCACCGGCGTCGTCAAGGCCGTCCAGGAGCTCGGCAAGGCGGGCGACCTCACCGTCATCGGGTTCGACTCCGGCAAGGCGCAGCTCGACGCGATCAAGGACGGCACGATGGCGGGCGCCATCACCCAGAACCCGGTGGGGATCGGGTACGAGACGGTGAAGGCCGCGGTGGCCGCGATCGACGGGGAGCAGGTGGAGCCGGAGATCGACTCGGGCTTCTTCTGGTACGACAAGGACACGATGGACGACCCGGAGATCGCCGAGGTCCTCTACGAGTGACGGGCCTCCGGGGGCTGGTCACGCGTAGAGCGCGGCGAACTCCTCCGACGGCTCGATCGGCGTGACGACGTCCACGAGGGCGCCGTCGGGCCCGGCGACGACGAAGTGCCGCTGGCCGAACTCCTCGTCGCGCAGCGGCAGGAGCACGTCGTGCCCGCCCGCGGCGAGGGCGCGGGCGTGCACGGCGTCGACGTCGTCCACCTCGACGGTGACGAGGACGCCCGCCGCGCGGGCGCCGCGGGCGGGCTCGGGGATGGTGGCATGGTCCGCGTCGACGACGGCGAGCTCCGCCGTGCCGGAGCGCAGGCTGACGTACCAGTCCGAGGAGAACGTCGGCGTCATGCCCAGCAGGTCGGCGTAGAAGCGCGCGGCGCTCGGGACGTCCGAGACGGCGAGGACGGGGTAGAGGCTGGTGATCACGAGGGCTCCCGGCGTCGATACGTACGGCGTGTACGTATCTATACATTCACAGTGTCGGTAACCTGTCAACATGCCGAGGAGATCGAGGGCGGAGAGCGAGGCGACGGCGGCCGCGATCCTCGCCGCCGCGCGCGGGCTGTACGCCGAGCGGGGGTACGCCGCCGTGGCGGTCGAGGAGGTCGCCGCCGCGTGCGGCGTGACGCGCGGTGCCGTCTACCACCACTACGGCAGCCGTGCCGGGCTGTTCGCCGCCGTGCACGCTGCCGTGACCGCGGCCGTCGGCGCCGAGATCGAGCGCGCGACCGACGGGCTGAGCGACCCGTGGGAGAGCCTCGAGGCGGGCTGCCGCGCGTTCCTGGCCGCCGTCGTCGCCGACGACGCCCGGCAGGTCGTCCTCGTCGACGGGCCCGCGGTGCTCGGCTGGGCGCGGTGGCGCGAGGACGACGCCGCCAGCTCGGGGCGGCTGCTGGACGAGGTGCTCGCCGAGCTCGCGGACGCCGGGCGGGTGCGCGCCGCCGACGTGCCCGCCACGTCCGCCCTGCTGTCCGGGGCCATGAACGAGGCGGCCCTCTGGGTGGCCGCCTCGCCCGACCGTGACCGCGCGCTCGACCAGGCGTGGGCGGCGCTGCGCCGCCTGCTGCGCGGGATCGAGGCGTGAGGTCCGGTGGCTCAGCCGGGCTCGGTGCGTGTCAGGTGACCGCGCCGAGCTGCCAGGGCACGAACTCGTCGGCGCCCAGGTCGAGCTCCTCCGAGACGGTCTGCTCGCCGGACGCGACGGCGAGGATCTTCTCGAACAGCTCCTCGCCCACCTCCTCGACGCTCAGGCCGGTCTCGACGATCCGGCCGGCGTCGAGGTCCATGTCCTCGCTCATGCGGCGGTAGGTGTCGGAGTTGGTCGCGACCTTGATCGAGGGAGACGGCTTGCAGCCCAGCACCGAGCCCCGGCCGGTCGTGAAGACGACGACGGTGGCGCCGCCCGCGACGATCCCGGTCACGGACACCGGGTCGTAGCCGGGGGTGTCCATGAACGTCATGCCGCGCTCGGTGACGGGCTCCGCGTACTCGTGCACGGCGACGAGGTCGGCGGTGCCGGCCTTGGCGACGGCGCCGAGCGACTTCTCGAGGATGGTCGTCAGGCCGCCGGCCTTGTTGCCGGGCGACGGGTTGTTGTCGAGCGTGCCCCCACCGGCGGCCGCGTAGCCCTGCCACCAGTCGAGGCGGTCGAGCAGCCGCTGGCCGACCTCGCGCGACACGGCACGGCGCAGCAGGAGGTGCTCGGCCCCGAACACCTCGGGCGTCTCGGCGAGGATCGACGTGCCGCCCTGTGCGACGAGCAGGTCGGAGGCGTGGCCGAGCGCGGGGTTGGCCGTGATCCCGGAGAACCCGTCGGAGCCGCCGCAGTTGAGCCCCAGCACGAGCTCCGACGCCGGCGCCTCCTCGCGGCGCAGCGCGTCGATCGCGGGCAGCATCTCGGTGATGGCGGCGACGCCGGCGCGCACGGTGGCGCGGATGCCGCCGGTGTCCTGGATGGTGAGCGTGCGCACGGGCAGGTCCTCGCGCAGCTCCAGCCCGTCGAGCACGGAGGCGGCGGGCAGCATCTCACAGCCGAGCCCGACGACGAGCAGGCCGGCCATGTTGGCGTGCGAGGCGTACCCGCGCAGCGTGCGCAGGGTGACCTGCGCGCCCTCCGACGTCGGGACCAGGCCGCAGCCCGTGTCGTGGGTCAGGGCGACGACGCCGTCGACGTGGGGGTAGGCGTCGAGCACCGGGCCGCGGAACTGGTCCGCGATCATCCGGGCGGTGGACGCCGAGCAGTTCACCGACGTGAGGATGCCGACGTAGTTGCGGGTGCCCCAGCGGCCGTCGGAGCGGCGGTAGCCCTGGAACGTCCGGCGCGTCGTGGGCGCGGGCAGCGTGGTGCGCGCGGTGCCGAACTCGTACTCGCGCGCGCCGCCGTCGGTGTGATCGTCGAAGCCCAGGTTGTGCGTGTGCACGTGGTCGCCCGGCGCGACGTCCTTCTTCGCGCGCCCGATGGACTGCCCGTACTTGCGCACCTCCGTGCCGGCCGCGACGGCGCGGACGGCGAGCTTGTGGCCCCGCGGCAGCGTCGAACGGGTGGTCGCCTCGGCGCCGTCGGGCAGACGCACCGTGGTGCCTGCCGGCACCTGGCGCGTCGTCACGGCGACGTCGTCGGCGGGTCGCAGCAGCAGGGCGACCTCGGCGAGGTCGACGACGCCCGGCAGCGGCGGCTCGGCCGTCGCCCCGGGTGCGGGGGCCGCCGCGAGCGGCAGCAGCGGGTGGTGCGGGGCGGTGCTCATCGGATCGCGACCTCGGGATCTGTGGGGCGGAGGGTGGGGGTGGGGGCGGGGGCGGTGGACGCGCGCACCACGAGCCCGACGGGCAGGCGGCGGTGCTCGGGCGCAGGGGGCCCCCCGGCCAGCAGGTCGACGGCGACCCGTCCGGCCCGGGCCAGCGGCACGGCGACGGTGGTCAGGGCGGGGGTCACGAGGGACGCGGCGGCGACGTCGTCGAACCCGACGACCGACACGTCGGCGGGGGTGGCCACCCCGCGCGCGTGCAGGCGGGCCAGGACGCCGAGGGCGACGAGGTCGTTGAAGCACAGCACCGCCGTGGCGCCGGCCGCGAGCGCGAGGTCCGCGGCCTGGACGCCGCCGCCGTGCGTGGGCCGGAAGCTGCCGAGGTCGAGCACCGCGCCGCCGGTCGTGCCCGTCGACAGCGCGCCCAGCGCCGTCCGGCGCTCGGCGTCCGACCACGAGGTGCGCGGGCCGCCGGCGTAGGCGACGACGTCGTGCCCGAGGGCGCGCAGGTGGTCGAGCGCCTGCCGGACCCCGTCGGCGATGTCGAAGGAGACGGAGGGGGCGTCGGGCGCCTCGCGGTTGACGAGCGCGACCGGCCCGCCCGTCGTCGCCAGGAGCGGCGCGAGGCGGTCGGCGGGCAGGCGGGGGGAGCAGAGCACGAGGCCGTCCACGCGGTCGGCGAGCCGCGTGATGACGTCGGGCTCGACGGTGACGTCCTCGTCGGTGTCGGCGACGAGCACCTCGCGGCCGGTCTCCCGCGCCCGCGCCTGCACGCCCTTGGCGACCGCGGCGAAGAACGGGTTCGCGAGGTCGGGCACGACCAGGCCGACGGTGCCGGTGCTTCCGGTGGTGAGCGCGCGGGCCGCGGGGTGGGGCCGGTAGCCGAGCTGCTCTGCGGCCCGGGCCACCTGTGCGCGGTTGGCCGCCGAGACGTGCGGCGCGTCGCTCATGGCACGCGACGCGGTGGCGAGCGAGACGCCCGCCGCGCGCGCGACGTCGCGGAGCGTGACCACACGGACCTCCCAGCTTGCTCGCGTCGGAACCTGGAACCGGTTCCAGTGAGTTTCAGTCTACCCGATCAGGCCGGCTCCTCGTCGAGCCAGCAGAACCACTCCTCGGGAACGTCCTCGTCCAGGCGTCGCACCTCGTGGCTCCCGAGCACGCCGGCGGTGAGCAGGCCGGTGGCGACGAGCCGGGCGACGGCCCCCGCGCCGGGCGGGTTGAAGTGCGTGTCGTCGCGTCGCCCGTCGTCGGCGTGGAAGAAGTAGTGCAGGGTCCGCTCCGGACCGAGGTCGTGCCACAGCGCGAGCGAGTCGCGCTGGACGTCCACGAGCGGCACGTCCTCGCGCGCGGCGAGGGCACGCACCGCGTCGGGGTACTCGCCGTGGGCGGGCACGGCCCGCCCGTCGTCGTCGAACCGGCGCCGCTCGACCGACGTCGCGAGCACGGGCTGCGCGCCCGCGCCCCGCGCGACCTCGACGAACCGGGCGAGGTGCTCGGTGTACGACGTCCAGGGCTCGGTGTGCCGCTCCGGGTCCTCGATCTTCGCGTCGTTGTGGCCGAACTGGATCACCAGGACGTCGTCGGGCCGCAGGTCGCGGGCCACGGCGTCGAGCCGGCCCTGGGCGACGAAGCTGCGGGTGCTGCGCCCGTTGCGGGCGTGGTTGGCGACGGCGACCGACTCGTCGAGGTAGTACGGCAGCGCCATGCCCCAGCCGGTCTCGGGCGCGGCGGTGCGGGTCTTCGGACCGGCGGTCGAGTCGCCGGCGAGATGGACGGTGCGGGCCATGCGGTCCTCCGGAGGGTCGGACGGGATGCGGGGAAGCGCTTGCCGGTCACCCTAGCGGGGCCACGACACGACCAGAACGCGTGCGTCCGCGCACGTCCAGGGCGTAGCGTCGGCGCCGAGCGACCGAAAGTGCCGTGCGTCACGAAGTCAGGGTCACGAAGTCAGCGTCACGACGTCAGCGAGGAGTCAGCGATGCCCCGTCCGCCGTTCCCGGCCCCCGTGCTCGACCTGCTGCGCCGCCCCCAGCCCGCCGTGATCGGTGTCGTCCGGCCGGACGGCAGTCCCGTGACCGCGGCCACGTGGTACCTGCTCGAGGACGACGGCGCGGGCGGCTGGCACGTGCTGGTGAACCTCGACGCGACGCGCAAGCGGGTCCAGCACCTGCGCGCGAACCCGCACGTGAGCCTCACGGTGCTGGACGACGACTGGTACACGCACGCCACGCTTCTCGGCCGCGTCACGGCGTGGCGCGACGACGTCGACCTCGCCGACACCGACCGCATCGCGCGCCACTACACCGGCGACCCGTACGGGGTGCGGGACCGCGCTCGCGTCACGGCGGTGGTCGAGGTCGACCGCTGGACGGCGTGGGGCAGCCTGCGCGACGCCCGCTGAGGGAGGCGGTCATGCGCATCGGAGCCCCCCGCACCGCCGGGGCGGACCCGCGGCTCGTCGCCCTCACCCCCGACGCGGTGCGCCGCCTCGTCGACCTCGGCCACGACGTCGTCGTCGAGCCCGGGGTCGGCGACGGCGCGCGTCTCCCCGCCCACGACTACGTCGCGGCGGGCGCCCGCGTCGCGGACCGTGCCGACGTGTGGGCCGCCGACGTCGTGGTCACCCTCTACCCGCCGGGCCTCGCGGAGCTCGACCTCATGCGGGCGGGGGCGACTCTGGTCGCCCAGCTCGCCCCGGCGACGAGCCGGGACCTGCTGGCCGCGCTCGCGGCGCGGGGAGTGACGGCGCTGGCCCTCGACGCGGTGCCGCGCATCTCGCGCGCGCAGGCCCTCGACGTGCTGTCCGCGCTGTCCAACGTGGCCGGCTACCGCGCGGTGGTCGAGGCGGCCGAGGAGTTCGGCGGCATGTTCACCGGCCAGGTGACCGCCGCGGGCAGCACCCCGCCCGCACGGGTCTTCGTCATCGGCGCGGGGGTGGCCGGCCTCGCCGCGATCGGCACGGCCGTGAGCCTGGGCGCCGAGGTGCACGCGTTCGACGTGCGGCCCGAGGCCGCCGAGCAGATCGAGTCGCTCGGCGCCCGCGTGGTGCGGGCGGACGACGCCGTCCAGCAGGTCAGCGCCGACGGGTACGCGAGCGCGCAGAGCGCCGACCAGGAGGCCGCCGCCCTGCGCGCCTACGCAGAGCAGTCGGCGCAGGCGGACGTCGTCGTCACGACCGCGCTGGTGCGCGGCACGGCGCCGACGACGATCACGACGGCGATGCTCGACGCGATGCGTCCCGGTTCGGTGGTCGTGGACCTGGCCGCGCCCGGCGGCGGCAACTGCGAGGCGACGGTGCCGGGGGAGCGGGTGGTCACCGACCGTGGCGTCGTCGTGCTCGGGTACACCGACCTGGCCGCCCGGCTGCCGCAGCACAGCTCCCGCCTGCTCGGCACGGTGGTCGTCAACCTGCTCACGCTGCTCACGCCCGCCAAGGACGGGCGCGTGGTGCTCGACCTCGACGACCCGGTGGTTCGCGGCATGACGGTGGCGCACGAGGGCGCGGTGACGTGGCCGCCCCCGGCCGTCGCGGTGTCGGCGGCGCCGCCGGCGGCCCCCACACCCGCGCCCGTGCCGGCCGCCGTCGACCCCGAGTCCGAGCGCCGTCGCCGCGCGACGCGCCGCACGGTGCTGGGCGCGCTCGGCGCCGTCGCCGCGGGCCTGCTGATCGCCGCGTCCCCGCCGGACGCCGTCGGTCACCTCACGGTGTTCGCGCTGGCGGTCGTCGTGGGCTTCTACGTCATCTCGAACGTCACGCACGCGCTGCACACGCCGCTCATGGCCCAGACCAACGCCATCAGCGGCATCATCATGGTCGGCGCGCTGCTGCAGATCGGCGACGCGTCGCCGCTGGTCACGGCGCTCGCCGTCGTGGCTGCCGCGCTCGCGAGCGTCAACGTGTTCGGCGGGTTCCTCGTGACGCGCCGGATGCTGGGCATGTTCCGCCGTGACACCCCGGGCAGGGAGGCGCCATGACGGTGACGTCGGTCGCGCAGGCCGCGTACGTGATCGCGGGGCTGCTGTTCGTGCTGTCGCTGGCGGGCCTGTCCGCTCAGGAGTCCGCGCGGCGCGGCACGGTGCTCGGCATGCTCGGGATGGGGCTGGCGATCGTGGCCACGGTCGCGCTGGCGCTCGACCGATCGCAGCGCCCGTGGCCCGTGACGGCGGGCCTGATCCTGCTGGTGCTGGTCGTGGGCGCCGCCGTGGGGTCGTGGCGGGCGCGGCGCGTCGAGATGACGCAGATGCCCGAGCTCATCGCCCTGCTGCACTCGTTCGTCGGCCTGTCCGCGGTGCTGGTGGGCTACGGCTCGTTCCTCGCGGAGCCCGCGGGCTCCGCGGCGGCGGGCGGGGACACGGTGCACCGCGTCGAGGTCTTCCTCGGCGTGCTCATCGGCGCGGTGACCTTCACCGGTTCGGTCGTGGCGTTCGGCAAGCTGTCCGGGCGGCTGCCGTCGGCGCCGCTCACGCTGCCCGGCCGGCACGCGCTCAACCTCCTGGCGCTGGTCGCGTCCACGGGCCTGCTGGCCTGGTTCGTCGCCGCCGACGACGTCGGGTCGGCGATCCTTCCGCTGCTGCTCATGACGCTCGTCGCGCTCGCGCTCGGCTGGCACCTCGTCGCCGCGATCGGCGGGGGCGACATGCCGGTCGTGGTGTCGATGCTCAACTCGTACTCCGGCTGGGCCGCGGCGGCGGCGGGATTCACGCTCGGCAACGACCTGCTCATCATCACCGGCGCGCTGGTGGGCGCCTCCGGCGCGATCCTCAGCTACCTCATGTGCCGGGCGATGAACCGGTCCTTCTGGTCGGTCGTGCTCGGCGGCTTCGGCGCGGGGGCCGCGGGCGGTCCGTCCGGCGGGGGGACGGCCGAGGCGGGCGAGGTGCACGAGACGTCGCCGGACGAGGTGGCGGCGCTGCTCACCGCGGCGCGGTCGGTCGTCGTCGTGCCCGGGTACGGCATGGCCGTGGCGAAGGCGCAGCACCCGGTGGCCGACCTCGCCGAGCGCCTGCGGGCGCGCGGCGTGACCGTGCGGTTCGGGGTGCACCCGGTGGCGGGGCGGCTGCCGGGGCACATGAACGTGCTGCTGGCGGAGGCGCGCGTGCCCTACGACGTGGTGCTCGGGATGGACGAGGTGAACCCCGACCTGCCCGGCACCGACGTCGTGCTCGTCATCGGCGCGAACGACACCGTGAACCCGGCGGCGCAGGACGACCCGTCGTCGCCCATCGCGGGCATGCCCGTCATCGAGGCGTGGAAGGCGCGCGACGTCGTGGTGTTCAAGCGGTCGCTGGCCACCGGCTACGCGGGCGTGCAGAACCCGCTGTTCTTCCGGGAGAACACCCGGATGCTCTTCGGCGACGCCAGGGAGCAGGTGGACAAGATCGTCCAGGCTCTCTGACGCCGCCGAGGAGGGCGAGCGCGCGGCTCAGGCTGTGCTGATGGCTGTGCGGATCAGAGCCGCGAGTCCGCCTGCGACTCGTAGACCGCGGCGTCCAGGACGCCGTCGGCGTGCAGGTACGACGGGGAGTCGGGGACGGGGGTCGCGTCGATCGTGCTGGCGTCGGCGGGCACGCCGTCCAGGCTGGGCATGACCGAGGCGAGCTCGGGGCGCCACTTGGTGAACCGGAACGGGAAGCACTTCTCGAGCAGGTCGACCATCGCGGAGGCCGCGGTCGAGGCGCCCGGGGAGGCGCCCAGGAGGCCGGCGATGGAGCCCTCGGCGCCCGTGACGATCTCGGTCCCGAACTGGAGCACGCCCTTGCCGTCGGCGTCGCGCTTGATGACCTGCACGCGCTGCCCGGCGGTGAGCTTCTCCCAGTCCTTGGGGTGCGCGGTCGGCATGAACTGCTGCAGCGCCTGGAACTTGGTCTCCGGTGCCGCCATGAGCTGGCCGACGAGGTACTGCGTGAGGTCGAGGTTCTTGAGGCCGGCGCCGAGCATCGACGTCACGTTGTTGGCGCGCAGCGACGTGATCAGGCCCAGGTACTTGCCCTTCTTGAGGTACTTGGGGCTGAAGCCGGCGTACGGGCCGAACATGAGGTAGGTCTTGCCGTCGACCACGCGGGTGTCCAGGTGCGGGACGGACATCGGCGGGGCGCCGACGTCGGCCTTGCCGTACACCTTGGCCTGGTGCTGGGCGACGAGCTCCGGGTTGTCCGTGCGCAGGAACTCGCCCGAGATGGGGAAGCCGCCGAAGCCCTTGATCTCCGGGATGCCGGCCGACTGGAGCAGCGGGAGCGCGCCGCCGCCGGCGCCGACGAAGACGAACTTCGCGGTGACGGTGCTGGTGCGGTTCCGTGCGTTCCACGAGCGGTCCTTGACGCGCAGGCGCCACCGGCCGTCCTTGGTGCGCTTGAGGCTCTTGACCTCGTGCTGCAGCTTGAGCTCGGCGCCGTGCGCGACGAGGCCGGCGACGAGCTGGCGCGTGAGGTTGCCGAAGTCGACGTCGGTGCCCGAGGTCGCGCGGGTGGCGGCGATCGGCTCGTCGGCGTCGCGCTCGGTGGTCAGCAGCGGCGCCCAGCGGCCGATGGTGGCGCGGTCGGTGCTGTACTCGAGGTCGCGGAACAGGGGGTGCACGCGCAGCGTCTCGTACCGGCGGCGCAGGTAGTCGACGTTCTTCTCGCCGCGCACGAACGTCATGTGCGGCGTGTTGCTGAGGAACGAGTCGTCCTGGAGGCGGCCGGTGGCGAGCAGGTGCTGCCAGAGCTCGCGCGAGATCTCGAACTGCTCGTTGATCGCCACCGCCTTGGTGATGTCGATCGAGCCGTCCTTGCGCTCGGGCGTGTAGTTGAGCTCGCAGAGCGCGGCGTGCCCGGTGCCCGCGTTGTTCCACGGGTTCGAGGACTCCTGCGCCACGTCGTCCAGACGCTCGTAGATGCGGATGGACCACGACGGCTCGAGCTGCTGGAGCAGCGTGCCGAGCGTGGCGCTCATGATTCCGCCGCCGATGAGGACGACGTCGACGTCGGCCCGGGTGGGGGCCCCTGCAGTCGTAGCACTCGAAGTCACCGAGCCACCATACGCCGCGCGTGAAAACTGTCACAAAGAATGAGAGCAACTTCACACGGCGCTCTGACCTGCAGTGACGCAGGTCACACCGGACGCTGAGCGGCGCCGCAGGTCAGGGCCTCGGCGCCGTCGACGACGGCCACGGGCCGAGCTCCGGCAGCGGCGCGGGCGCGCCGTCCCGGAGCGCCGAGACCGGCCCCGAGGGCGTCCGCCCCGCCAGCCAGGCGGCGACGTCGCGCGGGTCGCCGACGAGCTCCGCGCCGTCGACGTCGTCCGGCAGGCGCACCGCGAGGAAGTCCCGCAGGTGCGCGCAGAACGGGCCGTCCCACGTGTCGTACCCGAGGGCGGAGGCGCCGAGCCCCGCCGTCGCGTCGACGGCGTGGATGCGCGCCTCGCGCCACCAGGCGAGCAGGGCGTCCGTCAGCACCCCGTCGCGGTAGGCGACCGGTGCCGACCACAGGGCGTCACCCGGCCGGGGCCAGGCCGCGGCGAGGCGGGCGCGCGAGGCCTCGAGGGCCGCCGCGTGCTCGGCCGCCGTGCGGCCGGCGCCCGCCTCGATGGCGGCGTCGCGGCCGGCCTGGCCGCCGTCGTACGGGGCGACCTTCGCGCCGCGGGCGGCGTGCTCCGCCTGCCGGGCGAGCGCGGCTCCGACGTTCGCGACGTGCGACAGCACGTGGCCGCGGCTCCAGCCCTCGAGGGGCGACGGGTCGGCGGTCGCGTCGTCGGGCAGGGTGCGCACGACGTCGATCAGGCCGGCGAGCGCGGCGTCCGCGTCGGCGATGGCGTGCGCGACGAGATCGCGCGGGTCGCGCGGGTCGGTCGGGGTGGTCACGGCCACAGCAGCTCCTTGGTCCAGGCGGGGTCGTTCCGGGGGTCGGTGTGGGTCGGGCGCGGGTCGGTGCGGTAGCGGAGGCGGGACTGGCCCTTGTCGTCGCTCGCCGCCCAGAACTCGACGGTGTCGGGGGTCAGCACCCAGGCGGTCCAGGCGGGCGCGACGGCGTCGGGGTGCTCGCGCGCCTCGTCGAGGCGGCCGGCGAAGGCGTCCCGGTACTGCTGCGGCGAGCCGAGCGGCTCGCTCTGGTGGCCGACGAGCCCGGCGGCGCGCGAGCCGTCCGGCCGGGCGCGGAAGTCCGCCGCGCCCGCGTCGGGGCCCGCGGAGGTTGCTCGGCCGGTGACGCGCACCTGTCGGCCGAGGTCGCGCCAGAACACGGTCAGCGCCGCGTGCGGGTTCTCGGCCAGGTCGCGGCCCTTGGGGCTGGTCGCGTGCCCCGCGAACCACCACCCGTCGGCGGTGACGTCCTTGATCACGAGCGTGCGGGCGTGCACGCGGCCCGCCGCGTCCGCCGTCGACAGGGTGGCGGCGTGCGGGGCGCCGACGCCCGCGGCGAGCGCGTCGTCGAACCACTGCGCGAAGAGCTCCTGCGGCGTGGCCGGGGCCGTGGCGAGGTCGTCCAGGTCGACGCCGAACGGCGGCAGCCCGGGCGAGAAGGTCGGCAGGGCGCGCAGGCGCTCGCGCAAGGTCACGCGGTCTCCTCGGTGAGGTCGGTGGCGGCGGGGGCGTCGGTCAGCAGCGTCACGAAGCCGCGCACCGCGGCCCGCATCGCGTCGGGGTCGCCGGTGGCGCGGGCGAGCACGTAGCCGCCCTGCACGATCGCGACGGCGGCGTGCGCGCGGTCGCGGGCGGCGTCGTCCGGCAGCCCGGACTCCCGAAGGGTCGCGGCGACCGCGTCGAGCAGGCGGACGAAATAGGCGGTGACGACGTCGCGCAGGCCGTCGTCGTCCATCACGGCCTGGTCGCTGGTGAGGCGCCCGACCTTGCATCCCGCGAGCGCGTCGCGGGGTCGCTCGAGGTAGGCGACGACGCGGTCCAGAGCCGGCGTCGAGCCCTCCAGGTCGTGCCGCGCGGCAGTGAGCGCGCTGTCGACGGTGGCGCCGACCGCGGCGGCGGCGAGGTCGTGCTTCGTGGGGAAGTGGTGGTACAGGCTGCCCTGCCCCACCCCGCTGGCCGCGAGGACCTGGCGCGGGCTGGTGGCGCCTACGCCCTGTGCGGCGAACATCTCCTGCGCGGCGGCGACGAGCCGGTCGCGTGCGTCGGTCGTGGTGGTCATGCCGACCACCATACCTACCTCTAGGTATGGTGGCTACCCCCGGCACGCCGACCGCGCCGACCGGGTGGGCCGGGAGGCGAGACGGCGCGCGCCACGGCGGCCCCCGCGACCGCGCCGAGGGCCGCACCCACCGCGGACCAGAGCAGTCCCGCCGGCGAGAAGGCCGCGCCGAGCGCCGGGGAGAGGGCGGGCCACCGCTCGGCAAGGGCCAGCGGCAGCGGCGTCAGCCGCAGCAGCTCGACCGCCGCGCAGAGCGCGAACCCGACCAGCCCGGCCGTGAGCACCCGCGTCCGCGGCCGGACGACCAGGACGAGGACCACGACGAGGGCCGCCGCCAGCACGTCCCCGAGCGGGTCGCCGAACGGCTCGGGCAGCCGGTGCTCGGCCAGCCTCCCCACGCGCGCGACGACGAGCGCGAGGAGCAGCAGCGCGAGCCGGGGCGCCAGCGCCCGGGACCAGGCGGCGGGGACCCGAGCAGGGCCGGGCATCCGGTCGCGCCTCAGAAGTAGTCGCGCACGTGCACCTGGCGGCCGCCCCACAGGGCGTCCCACACGGCGTCGTGCTCGGCGGGTCCGCTGACGCCGCCCGCGAGCCGGGCGTTCGTCGTCGACTGCGCGCCCGCCCACGTCACCGCCAGCCCGGCGGACGTGAACGTCAGGCGGTCGCCCGGGGCCGTGGCGTCGTCGGGCGTGACGCGCACCGCGCCGTCGGTGGCCTCGAGGGTCCACGCGCCCTCCAGGCCGGGAGTCCGCCGGTCGACGACGGCGAACGGCACGCGGGCCGCCACCGGCGCCACCCGGGCGGCGCCGAGCGCGCCGGGGACGTCGAGCAGGCGCAGCATGTACGGGCGCGGCTGCGGGGTGGCCGCGTGGTCGGGCAGCACCAGGCGCGAGACGTCGACGCCGGACCAGCCGCCCGACGTGCAGACCTGCACCCAGCCCGCGACCGACGCGAACGAGGCGAGCACCCGCCACAGGACGCGGGCGGCGTCGGGGGTGAGCGCGACCAGGTCGTCGACGTCGATGGTGTTGGTGCGGTCGTAGCCCGGGCCGCGCGACCAGCTCGCGAAGCCGAGCACCTCCTCGTCCGCCCCCGCTCCCCGCACCGCGAGGCTGACGCCGGTGTAGTCGGCGTCGGGACCGACCATCTCGTCGGGCTCCATCGTGAAGGGCGCCTCTCCGCGGGAGAGCGGCCCGTTCTGGGCGGACGCCCACGCCTCGTACACCCGCCGCGCGGCTGGGACGTCGGCCGCGGTGGCGCGCCGGGCGCGGACGTCCCCGGCGGGCGGCGGCACTGCCGCGAGGGCCGCCGTCGGGATCCGCACGTCCTCGAACGCGCCCACCGTCTCGTAGCCCAGCCCGCGGTAGATGCCCGCCGACGACGGGTACAGCGTGGAGACGACGTCGCCCAGGTCGCGGGCCTCGGCGAGCGCGGCCTCCATCAGCGGCCGCAGGAGGCCGGAGCCGCGGTGCTCGGCCGCGACCGTGACGCCGGCGAAGCCCGCCGTCGGGACGCGGGCGCCGTGGAACCACGACGTGAAGGACCGGACGCCCAGCCCTGCCACGACCTCGCCCTCCCTGGTCGCGACCCACGGCCGGGTGTTCGCCGACGGCCACGAGTCGGGGTCGGGCTCCGGGGACGGGTGGGGCGAGACGCCGAACGCCTCGGCGCCGAGGCGGCGGGCGGCGGGGACGTCGGCGAAGGTGCTGCGCCGGAACTCTGGTCTCGCATCGCTGCTCACGACGGCGACGCTAGCGCCCTGCGCCCGGCGCGTCACCGCCATTGCGCCGTACCGTGATCCGGTGAGCACACCGTCCGAGCCAGACGCGACGCAGGCCCGGCTGCGCAGCCGCGTCCTGGTGGTCGCGATCCTGGCGTCGTTCGTGTCGTTCCTCGACGGCACAGTCGTCAACGTGGCGTTGCCCGCCATCGGCGACGAGCTCGGCGGCACGGGCGAGGCGCGGCTCAGCCTGCAGCAGTGGGTCGTGGACGGCTACCTGGTCACGCTCGGCTCGTTCATCCTGCTCGCGGGTTCGCTGTCCGACCTGTACGGGCGGCGTCGCGTGCTGGTCGCCGGGCTCCTGGGTTTCGCCGCGGCGTCGGTGCTGTGCGCGGTCGCGCCGACCGGTCCGGTGCTGGTGGGTGCCCGGCTGCTGCAGGGCGTGGCCGGCGCGCTGCTCGTGCCGAGCTCCCTGGCGCTCATCATCTCGACGTTCGACGGCGAGGCGCAGGGTCGCGCCATCGGGCGCTGGACGGCGTGGACCGGGACGGCGATGATCGTCGGCCCGTTCGTCGGCGGCGGGCTGGTCGACCTGCTGTCGTGGCGCTGGGTGTTCTGGATCAACCTGCCGGTCGTCGTCGTGACGCTGGTGCTGCTGCGTCCCGTGCCGGAGGTGCGGCAGGCCGCCGGCCGCCGCCTCGACGTGCCGGGCGCCCTGCTCGCCGCGACCGGCCTCGCAGCGGGCGTGTACGGGCTCATCGAGCGGACGTGGGCCGCCGTCGCCGTCGGGGCGGTGCTGCTGGTCGCGTTGGTCTGGTACGAGCGGCGGGCGCGCGACCCGATGATGCCGCCGCGGCTCTTCGCCGCGCGCAACTTCGCGTGGGGCAACGTCGCGACGTTCGCCGTCTACGGCGCCCTGTCGCTCGGCGGGTTCGTGCTGGGCCTGTTCCTGCAGCAGGTCGCGGGCTACTCGGCCACGGCCGCCGGGGTGGCGCAGCTGCCGTCGACCCTCGCGATGCTCGCGCTGTCGACGCGGTTCGGCACCCTCGCTGCCCGGCACGGGGCGCGCTGGTTCATGACCGTCGGGCCCGTCGTCGCGGGCGCCGGCTACCTGCTGCTCCTCACGATGGACGAGAGCGCCCACTACGTGACGCAGGTGCTGCCCGGGCTCCTCGTGTTCGGCCTGGGCCTGTCCATCACCGTCGCGCCCCTGACGGCCGCGATCCTCGGCGCGGCCCCGCCCGCGGACGCCGGCATCGCCTCCGCGGTGAACAACGCCGTCTCCCGCGTGGCCGGTCTCCTGACCGTCGCGTTCGCAGGCGTCATCCTCGGAGGGGTGCTCGACGTGGCGTCCTTCCACCGCGCGTTGCTGGTCACCGCCGGGCTGCTCGTCCTCGGCGGCCTCGTGAGCATGGTCGGCATCCGCGACGTGCGTCGTCCGGTGCCCGCGGAGGGCGCGCCGGGCCCCGAGGTCACAGGGGCAGCTTGAAGCCCTCGTGCGACTGCGCGTACCCGAGCGACCGGTAGAAGCGGTGCGCGTCGGGGCGCTGCTTGTCCGACGTGAGCTGGGCCAGCGCACAGCCGCGCTCGCGGCCCCGCTCGTGAGCGTGCTCCATCAGGGCGCGGCCGAGCCCCCGTCCGCGCAGGGCGGCGTCGACGCGCACCGCCTCGACGAGGAGGCGCGTGGCGCCGTTGCGCGAGATGCCGGGCACGAACGTCAGCTGCATGACGCCCACCACCGCACCGTCCAGCTCGGCGACGACCAGCTCGTCGTTCGGGCTCGCCTCGATCGCCTCGAAGCCCGCGACGTGCGCGGGGCCGAACGCGCCGGTACGGGCCGCGGCGACGGCGTCGTCGGCGATGAGCTCGACGACGCGCGGCAGGTCGTCGCGGGTCGCGAGGCGGAAGGTGACGGCGGGGGAGTCGGGCACGCCCGGACGCTAGCAGCCGCCGCTAGCCTCACGCTGTGACCGAGCACGAGACCGAGCGTGAGATCACCGCCGACGTGGGCCTGTGCCTCCCCGACGGGCGCCTGAACCCCGACGCGGTCGGCTGGTCGCGCAAGCCCTTGCACGACACGTCCGGCATCGGCCGGGGCGTGCGCGGGCTCGGCCGGAACAAGCGGTGGGAGTACTGGGCCGTCGTGACGCCGGACCACGTGGTCGCGCTCACGACGTCCGCGCTGGACTACGCCGCGCTGCACCAGGTGTGGGCGTGGGACCGGGCGTCCGGCGAGGAGGTCGACGCCGTCGCGATCGCGCCGCTGAACCGGTCGGCGGCGCTGCCCGGACGCCTCGGTGGCGGGCCGGTCCGGTCGCGCACGCGCGCGGTGGCGGTCGCCGTCGACGAGGGGCCCGACGGCACGCGCCTGCGTGCGCGGACGGCGCGGGTGGAGCTGGACGTGACGGTCGCCCGGCCCGCCGGGCGCGACCTGCTCGCGGTGGTGGTGCCGTGGTCGCGGGGGCGGTTCCAGTACACGGTGAAGGACGTCGGGCTGCCGGTGACCGGCGCGCTCCGGGTCGACGGCGTCGACGTGCCGGTGCCCGCGGGGTCGTGGGCCGTGCTGGACCACGGGCGAGGTCGGTGGCCCTACCGGGCCGCCTGGCAGTGGGGCGTGGGGTTCGGCCATGGCGTGGACGCCGACGGCACGCGGCACGAGGTGGCGGTGCAGCTCGGCGGCACGTGGACGCGCCAGGGCCCGACGACGGAGAACGGCGTCCTCGTGGACGGGCGGCTGCACAAGGTCCACGACGAGCTCGACTGGACCTTCGACCCCGGCGCGTACACAGAGCCGTGGCGGGTGCGCGGCGCGCGGCTGGACCTGACGTTCGTGCCGGCGCACGACCGGGTGAGCCGGACGCAGCTCGGCGTCCTCGCCTCGTCCACCCACCAGTGCTTCGGCACGTGGTCGGGCTGGGTCACGACCGACGACGGCGAGCGCCACGAGGTCGAGGGCCTCGACGGCTGGGCGGAGGACGTCGCGCAGCGTTGGTGAGCGCGTCCTGCGCGGGTCAGAACGGCGGGCCCCTCGGGCAGCACGGCGCGGGCCCTCGGGTCAGAACGGCGGGCCGTGGTCGGGGATCTCGGGGCCGCGGGGCGTTGCCCGGTGCCGGGTGGTGTCGAGGGGTTCGGCTCGGGTGATGTATCGGCGTCCGGTGGGGGAGGTCCATTCGAGGGTGCCGCCCCAGCCGGCCGGCTGGTTGTCGTTGCCGGTGATGTCGATCTGTCTGACGTGCCAGGTCGATTGGTGCTTGATCACGTGATGGTGCCGGCAGAGTGTGGCGAGGTTGGTGGCGCTGGTGGTGCCGCCGTTTGCCCATGCCTGGGTGTGGTCGAGGTCGGCACTGGTGGCGGGGTGGGTGCAGCCGGGGAAGCGGCAGGTGGTGTCGCGTGCGCGGATGATGGCTTTGAGGTCGGCGGGGACGGTGTAGGTGGTGCGTCCGACGGACAGGACGGTGCCCGATTCCGGATCGGTGAGGATGCGCCGCAGCGACGGGGCGAGGGCGGTCAGCGTGCGGGCGGTGTGCGGGTCGATGGGGACGTGACCGTCCATCGTGGCGGGGGCGTCGGTGATGCCGAGCAGGGTCAGGACGGGGACGGTGACGGTGACCTGCGGGCGGATGGAGCGGGCGAGGATCGCGAGTGTCGTCTGATCCGGTACCGGTACCGGCGCCGGACGGTGGTCGTCTGCCGCGTCTTGTGCGCCGTGTCCGGCGCCGTCGTCCTGGGGAGTTCCGTTGGTGGCTGGCGCCGCCGTGATGTCGAGGGTGCCGTCGTCGAGGAGGAGGGCGGTGAGGGTGTCGGCGCGGGCCTGGGCGAGGGTGCGCCGGTGCCCTGCGTCGCTCTTGCCGTCGTGCGCCACGAGGTGGCGGGCGGTGCGGGTGAGGCGGTCGTAGGCGGCGTGGGCGAGGGGTGCGGGCAGGTGGGCGACGAGCCAGGCCATGCCGTCTCGGCCGTCGTCGAGGAAGACGGCGCGGTGCTGGGTGGCTTCGGTGTGGCGGACGTCGGCGGGGACCGGGTGGGCGGTCTCGCGGGCGCAGCGTGCGCGCCGGGCGACCTGTGTGGGGGTGCACGTGACCGTGCCCGTGGTGGCATCAGGGCCGTCAGGGCTGATCACGGCGGTCAGGACGGACCGTTCGACGGCGGCGGCTTCCTGGGGTGTCAGGTCGGCCAGGTGGGTGGTGATCGCGGTGACGTGCGCCCAGGTCAGGCGGCCGGCGCGCAGGGCGGCCAGGGTCGCGGGAGCCTTGCCGGTCAGGGTGAGGGCGTGGTCGGTCAGGGTGCCGGTGGCGTGCTCGCCGAGGTGGAGGGTGGTGGCGATCTCGGCGGTGACGGCGCGGTGGGCGAGCTCGAGCCTGCGGGCGGAGGGTGCGCGCCGGGCGGTGGGGTCCTCGGGGTCGAGCAGATCCGCCTCCAACGTCTCGGCCAGGCGGATCGCGTCCGCGAGCAGGACCGCACGCTCGGCGTGCAGGGTGGCCAGGTGGGCGTCGTTGGTGGCGAGCGCGTCCAGCACACGGTCCAGGTCCGCCAGCGACGGGCGGGCTGCCGGCCTCGGTGCGGGTGGCGTGGTGCCGGTCGCCGGGCGATCGTCCTGGCGCCGGGACTCCTCCTCGAGCAGTGCGCTGATCGACGCCGTCCACGACCGGGGCATCGCTGCGAGCCGGTCCGCCTCCGCGCGCAGGCCCACCGAAGCGCCCACGCCACCGCCCACGCAATCGCCCACGTCACCGCCCATTTCACCGGGCGTGCCGGCATCGGTGCCGGTCGCGGGGTCGGGGAGCGTCGTCGTCATACCCCGAGCCTAGCGATGTTCGAACACGTGTTCTAGCCGCTGCGGGAAACCTGTGGACAACCGAGGTCGGCGCCATGCCGGCAGCGAGCGCGCCGGCAGGTCGGCGCCGGCTTCCCGTGCTTCTGCTCCACGCGTATGTCCGGGACGTGCGGGCCGGGGTGCGACAGGGTGGAGTCATGAGGCTGCTGGTGCTGGGTGGATCGGTGTTCCTGTCGAGGGCGGTCGCGGCGGACGCCGCGGCGCGAGGCCACGAGGTGGTGGCCGCCAACCGTGGCCGGTCGGGCCCGGTGCCGGACGGCGTGCGGCACGTGCCGCTGGACCGTGCCGACCCGTTCCCGGACGCCCTGGCCGCGGAGGGCTTCGACGCCGTCGTGGACGTGTCGCGCACCCCGTCGCACGTGCGGCGCGCGGTGGCCGCGCTGCCAGGCGCGCACTGGGTGTTCGTGTCGACGATCAACGTGTACGCGGACGACGCCGACCCGGGCGGGCCCGGGGTCGGTCGGCTGCGCGACCCGGAGCCCGACGACGTGGACGGCGCGGAGAACCCTGACGCCTACGGTGCGATGAAGGTCGCGTGCGAGGACGTCGTCCTCGACGGGGCGGTGACGGCGGCGGTCGTGCGCCCCGGGCTGATCGTGGGCCCGGGCGACCCGAGCGGGAGGTTCGCGTACTGGCCGGCGCGGCTGGGGCGCGCGCTCGACGGTGCCGTCGACGTGCTGGCCCCCGGCGACCCGGCGGACCCGGTGCAGGTGATCGACGTGCGCGACCTCGCGGCGTGGGTCGTCGACCTCGCCGAGCGGCGGGCGGCGGGGGTGTTCGACGGCGTCGGGCCGGTCACGCCGATCGGGGAGCTGCTCGCGGCGGTGGCTCGCGGCGTCGGCGCCGCGCCGCGCTGGGTGTGGGCGGACGACGCCGCGCTGGCGGCGGCCGACGTCCGACCGTGGTCGGGGGAGCGGTCGCTGCCGCTGTGGCTGCCGCGGCCCGAGTACGCGGGCATGCCCGCGCACGACGCCGGACCCGCGAGGGAGGCGGGCCTGGCCCCGCGACCGGTCGAGGAGACGGCGCGCGACACGCTGGCGTGGCTGCGCGCGACGCCCGACGCGCACGTGACCGGCCTGACCGCGGCCGAGGAGGCCGCCGTCGTCGCCGTCGTCGGGGACGACTCGCGCCGGGCGACAAGGGGTGCTGACTCGGGCGTCTAGTGCGTCACTTTCTGGCCCGACCGGGGCCCGGCGCCCGGCGTGCGGGCTTACGGTCGAAGGGTCAGCGCCCCTTCCCCCACGAGGGCGACGGGGCGGTCGTTCGTCCCGCCGGGCCGTCGACCCGCAACCGTGCGTCACGCCCGCCCGGGACGTGGTGCGAAGGAGTACGGACATGGCGGCAGGCAACGGTCTCGCGGGTCGGGTGGCGCTCGTGACGGGCGGCGGGTCGGGCATCGGCGAGGCGGTGAGCAAGGAGCTCGCGGCGCACGGCGCCAAGGTCGTCGTCACCGACATCCGGCTGGACGCCGCGCAGCGCGTGGCCGACGAGATCGCCGCTGCCGGGGGCGAGGCCGCGGCGTTCGAGCAGGACACCGCCTCGAAGGAGGACGCGGCCCAGGCGGTCGAGTTCGCGAAGGCCACGTTCGGCGGGCTCAACTACGCCGTGAACAACGCGGGCGTCGGCGGCAAGCAGGCGCCGGCCGGGGAGACCGACCTGGACGACTGGGACCGCGTCATCGACATCAACCTCAACGGGGTGCTCTACGGCATGCGGGCGCAGATCCCCGCGATGCTCGAGCGGGGCGCCGGCGAGAGCGCGATCGTCAACATGGCGTCCATCCACGGCACGGTCGCGGCGCTCGGCAACGGCGCCTACACGGCCGCCAAGCACGGCGTCGTCGGTATCACGAAGAACGCCGCCGCGGAGTACGGCCCGCAGGGGCTGCGCATCAACGCGGTCGGCCCCGCGTACATCAAGACGCCGCTGGTCGAGTCGAGCCTGCCGCCCGAGGCGCGCGAGGCGCTCGTCGCCAAGCACCCGCTCGGCCGGCTCGGCGAGCCCGAGGAGGTCGCGCGCGTCGTGCGCTTCCTGCTGTCGGACGACGCGTCGTTCGTCACGGGCGCCTACTGGCTGATCGACGGCGGCTACACCGCCGTCTGACCGCCGCGGCGTCCCTCCCGCCGGCACGGCGGGAGG